>JADJWV010000001.1:0-300000 GCA_016716185.1 Saprospiraceae bacterium
ATTGGATAAGTTCTACTTTGGATTGCTGAGAAAGTAAAATCATTGATTTAACAAATAAAGTGTCAACGCTTTCCCAATAGTCAAATCCATCTCTCGAATAAACAAAAGCGCTTGTAGCAACAGGGTCTGTAATATCAACCATTTCAAAATTTGTTGCTTTGTAGCACCACGATTCACCGATAACTAACTTTTTATTATACACATCGGCAATTGAATCTATCTTAAAAGCAATGTTATCAATGTAATTAAAATGTGGTGGGTAAATATGATAATCTATGTAATCAATGTTTGTTTGTGCAATTTCTTCAAAGAACTGAATATTGTCCCATGTTCCAGCACCTGCACCTATTAAGGTTGATGAAACAGCCAAATTAGACGTAAAAAAGTTAATTAAAGAAATCGTGCTGTCAACGCTATAATCAATTAAATTAAAGAGATTAATCTCTTGCGTTTGAGGTTCCATTTCCAAAGTGAGATAGTCGGGTTGCAACGAATCAAGTATAGTTTGCATCATTTGTAATTTTTCTTGCTTATAACGAACTAATTCCAATGTGTCATCAGTTGATGGGTTGCCGTCAGGGTTGTAATAGTGCTTTTGGATGTCTGAAACCATTTTGGGTTCTCCAAAAGCTTCATCAACAAATGCTGCTTGGCATCCAATTATTAGCTTAAATCCTTTCTGTTTTATTTTTTGTGCAACGGTCATATAAAAGTCTAGATAGTACGTTGAGTTAGTGAATGAATCTACAAGCATAGGATATTGAACTGTTAAGTCAACAGACTTAAACCCAAGAGTGTCAAATGCCATAAGCATAGTATCAATTTTTGCATATAATGCATTCTGGTAAAGAATATTAGGGTACGGATAAGCTGTGTCTGGTGTAAAAAGTGCATAACCGCGGTTGCTGTTTGCAAGCATTAAATTACCTGTAAAATCAGTACAGTATTGTTGATTGTCCCATTTGTTAAGGATTTCTGAATTAACTTGATTAAGTTTTAAAGTTAATTGAACTTTTGCCGTATCCCATTGAGCTGGAACTTGACCATTTAATGTTAGCGAAATTGGGAATAGAAGCAGTAACGCTAATTTTTTGTAGATTTCTTTTTTCATTGTCATTAATATTTTAAAGATTACAAAGCAAAAGTCTGTTATTGTCCTATGAAATCAGTCATAGTTTATATTCCGAGACCTCTTTTCCCAAATTTTTATACCTTGAAGCATAGACAGAAGGCGTTACTCCTTTAAATTTCTTAAATGCCATATAAAAACTATTTTTGTTGTTGAAGCCAGAGTCATAGACAATTGCTAAAATTTTCACATCAGGATCTTTGGCAATTAAATCACAAGCATATTCCACTCGTTTTTGGTTTATAAAACTGTTAAAATTAAGTCCTGATTTCTCATTTATGACTTGTGAAACTTTTTGAGGAGAATAATTAATCAATTTTGCAAACTGTTCCAATGTAATTTCAGGATTGGTAATAACTTCACTTTTTTCAGATGTTGCCATTATCTTATTTTCGATATCTTGTTTTTCTTTGTCATTTAAGGTTGATTTGATGTATTTAGATTTTTGAATTTTAAGTATTTCTATGATTTGTGGTTGTTTAAATACCAAAACGACAGTAACTAAAACCAATAAATTTAATACAGATGAAATAATGAAACTCTCAAATTTATAGTTGATGTTATGCCAAAATCCAAATAAAATTACAAATGCAGCCAAGACTGTCCAAAATGACAGATTGACCTTCATAATTGGAGAATTCAAGTTCTTCAGGGTTTTGCTAAGAAATTTGAGCATTAGGATTGTGTAAACACTAAACGCGATAATATATATTGTCTGGTTAAAATGATGCCATTGTGCAATTAGCAAAAAAACTATTGAAAGTACTTGAATTGAGTATAAAAACCTGTTGTTATATCTTTTTTCATTGGAAAAAATATGATACAAGAGCAAAATGTTAGCTGGCATTAAGTAAGATATAGGGAAGGCGTTACTGTAATCAGGAATCCAATTACACCAAACAAAAATTGAATAAAAATGGACGGTTGAACTAATAAGAATGAAATAGCTTAAAAGACGAACATTACACTCTCTTTTGTTTCTTTCAAGATAAAGACTCAAAGTTGTAATGAGTTGTAAAAATGCAACCAGTAAACTAAAAATAAAATATATTTTATATCCTGTCACGTTCTATGTTTTTGTCATTCTAATATAGCCACTAACGGTTTGCAGCTATACGCAGGCAGGGCATTTTACCACTAAACTTCCTACGAAGAACTGAACTTCAAATATACCTCTTTCCTGTCCTACGAAGCACGAAACCCCTGCTTGCGTATAGGTGATGTTGGGTGCTGGTGTTCTGTCCGCTCGTCTTTGTAAACCATTGTCAATGTTCGGTTTGAGTGTCATTGTCTGTTTGCTTTTTTGTCTGTCTGGGTCGGGTTGTGCGTTGCGTTTTTTATTTTTTTTGAAGGGTCGGGATTTTTTAAAAACAATTTTTCTTGCGTTGGCTTTGCAAGCTCTTTGACATAGCTTTGGTTTGAGCGTTGGCTCGTGGGGCTTTGGCAATGTGCTTGCAAATAGCGTGGGCTAAAACAACTTTCCTTGTAGGTCAATTTTTGGTTGAAATGTTCCAATAATCATAAACGGATTTAATGAAACGTGATGATGTGCTTGGGTTGTCCCTAAAAAGAAATGCAAGTCTTTTGTTTTAGCAAAGTCGTCAAAATATTTTTTTCTTACATCTGCAATTGCTTTTTGTTCGTCTCCTTCGTGTCGAGCAAGGCAATTCCAATAAAGCTGTCCTGTTTCCCAATCTTCAATCATCATATTACTCTCTTTTCCTTGATTGTCGATTATTTTAAACTTGAATTTGTAAGGTAGTTTCTGAACAACCTCAAATTTACCTTCTTGATTAGTTTCAAATAAATTGAGTTGGTTCAACTTAGCTAATTTGTCTTTGTCCCATTCTCTTTCAACTGGCTCTGCGTAGAAATCCAAAATCTCTGTTGGTTTAAATACTGCCAATGATGTGCAAATATTTTTGTCCTTGGCTTCTGCTATCAATTCAGTTAGGTTGTAATAAATTTTCCCTAAGCAGATTTTCTTGCGTTCTTCCCAATTACTTTTGGTGTCAATGTGTCCAACTACATTTATCTCTGTGTCAATACTTTTAGGTCGATAACTTTCAGGACGGAAATCGCTTGTGTTTTTTACCAAATCAACTTCAATCCAATCATATTTTTTGTATTGTTCGTTATATGACTTTTTTCGGAACGGAACAGGGTAAAGACGTATCCAAGTCCCATCTTCACGAAACCCTGCTGTGCAAACCAATTCATCATATTTTGCCGAAAGTGTTGGATAAGTCTTTACAGTAATGAGAACTTTTGTTAGTGCCATTTTTAAATATGTTTTACTTCATAGTCAAATGCAGGAAGTTTTTCTATGGCTTCTGCTAAATGTTTACGATGGCACTGGCAAATATTAGCTTCAAAACAAGTTAGGGCAATACGCTTGTGTTCTTTCAATAAATCTAATATGTGTAATTGCGAATTGGTTGTTTTGGATAGATTGTTTTTACGGTAAATGGAAAAAAGTTTATCGTAATCGCTTTGTGTATTTAATTCTTGTCTTTGTTCTGATTGTATGCCAACTTCAGGAATATGAACATACTGTATGCCTAAGCTTCCGCAATATTTTTTTAACTGACTTTTGCTAAAGCCAAATTTCATACTTAATGGATTGTTCCGTACATCAACCAAAACTTTAACATCATTTTTAAGCAAACGAACCAAATATTCTTCCAACGAAATACCTTCATAACCAATAGTAAAAGCACGGTCTTATTTGCTCTTGGTTTGGACTTGTTTACTTTTTCCAACTCCTCTTTTGTTAAGATGTTTTCGGCAGCTTCACTCTTGATGGCGTAAAAGGAAATTCAAGTAAGTGTGTTTCATTAAAGCCGTTGCACTCAATTTGCCATAATGAGTTTTTACTTCCTGCAATAGTTTCAAGTCGGCAGGTTTTAGTTGTTTCAGGTAATCGGTTGAGTCTTTTTTTGTAAAGGACTTTTCATCTTCTGTTAAAAATCCTCTTGTTACCATTGCGGTCATATCTGCATTTGCAGAATAAGAGTAACAACCGAAGCGATAGGGAATAAAATCGTATTCACTTTTTACCTGTCTTTGGGTAAAAAGAAAAAGTAGTTTCTGTAAACGAATTTTATCTAATTGTCCGTCAAACAGTTGCAGTATTGCGAGTATTATTTTTCTTCGGTAAAACACTGTGCAAAGTTAAGAATATTAAATTATTGATTGTATTTAATTGAGCTTTTTCCTTTAACCTAAAATTGTTAATAGCGGACTTGTTTATTTTCCTTTAAACATTTCGCTTATTAAATATCCAATTAGTAAAACTGCCCCTACTGCCAAAGCGGCATTAACAATTTCATCTGTATTCGATTTATTTCCGTTGGCTAAATACTCATTATACTGATTTTGAGAAATTTTTCCATTTCTGTATAAGATAAGCATATACTCGTCTTTTTCTTGCTTTGTGGCAAGTCCTGCTCTAAGTCTGTCGCCTAAGTAGGAAAGTCTTTGAAAGTCTATTGTGTTGCTCATTTCTTAATTCTTTTTTGGTTCTGAATAGTTTCAAATGCTTCCTTTAAAAGAGGAAATAAGTCTTTTAGTTGGTCAATGGTCTGTTGTTGCAAATTATCTCTATGCTCTAAGTCTTTCATTTGCATTTTTAGGTCATTAACTTGGTCTTTAAAACTGTTTACTGTTTTAAAATGCCAATATATAAAACCACCCACAACCGAAATTAGAGTAAGTAGTCCTAATATTATTTGTAATGTTGGGTTCATTCAGTCAATATTTTATCATTTTTACTTTTGCTTTTAAGAATCAGTTTTTTATCCCAACCTTGTTTCAAAATCAAATCAATACATTCTTTTGTTTCTTCGGGTGTGAAGCTATCGGCTTTAGTTGGAAATTTCGCTTTTGGTGTTTTCCATAGCTTCATTGCTTCTCTAATAGTTGCTAAATCCAAAGACTGTGTATCTGAAATTACTTTAGAAACTGTGTTGAGCAATTCAATTAGTTTACTTCTTTCTTTAAACGGGAAAGTCGCATAAATTTTAAGTAAATCTTTCATTGATTGCTCTACTAAATCCAATTCAGGTTTATGATATTTTGGATTGAATAAATTTTCCGATTTTTCTCCAAGTGCTAAAACTTCATAACCCTTATTACCAACTTTCTCTTTTTTGAAGTATTTGTCTTTGCCGTTAATCAGTTGCCGTATTTTGTTGTCATAGGTTCCGTAATGCCAATTTTGAAATTGAAAGTGAGTATTAATTCCATAGAGTTTTTCGAGATGATAAAGGTCTTTGGCAATTACCATTTCACCCTGTTGCATTTTGTGTTCATTATGTTGCTTAACAATATGCCCGATAATCTGCTTTTGATAAAAGTCTAATAGGTTCTTTTGTGAAAAGTATGTTGGTCGTGGCTCTGCAGCAATGGCTAAATCTTCTTGTTTTACTTCAATTGTTTTTGGCTGCAATGCTTCTTTTAATGCCGTTTGGTAAAGCAAGGTTGTATATTCCTGATTGACTTTTACGCTTGTTTCCAATTCATCACACAAATTCATTAATTCCTCTATTTTGGAAACTATGCGTTTTTGTTCTGATAATGGTGGAAATGCAATGAAAAATTCGACTAAATCTCTTTGATATAAATGGGGTGTTGTTGCCCCCATAATTCTAGAATTAACTATTTTCTGAAAATGCTCGCTTAATAAATAATAATAAAGGAATTTTAATTGAACTTGCTTTGATGGTCGAATTAGAAGTAAAGATGAGTTTATTGTAGCGGGCTCCTGCAAATCTTTAATTATTCCAAGTTTTCCTATACCCGCACCATCCTTACATATCAAAATATCACCATTTCTAAGCATTATCTCAGGACTCTCGTCATATCTCTCTTTTGAAATATGATAAGCCTGTGAATAATCAACGTAATCTCCATAGTTAAGTGAATAAACGGATAAAAAAAGTGGGCCATTTTTTTTGTATTCACTTGCTGTCAGTCCTTTCCAACCAATTCTACCATTCAATTCTGCAATTTCTCCAAGTCTGCACCAAGACCAGTTTGAAGGAGTTTTAAATGGAACATCAGCCAAATTTATTTTGGGTAATGCTTTCTCTTTTTTGCCTGATTTTGCCTTCTCTACTTTTATCTTTTCAAGAAGTTTTGATGCTGGTTCGTCTTTTGGGTTTTGGGGAACTAATTTACCTTGCATTGCATCTTTCAAAATCTGCTGTCGCAGTTTTTTGATTAACTCTAACTGGTGTGATTGTTCATTTATTAATTCATCCTTATATGAATTGCCCACTATGAACTTTGATTTAACTTCAAGTTGTTGTTTAATGTCAAAATATGGCAGACGATAATTTCCAAAAGACTTTAATCCAATTGCTTCTTTTGATGTTCCTGCTTTAGTGTTTCTTACAATATCATCTTTCAAAACATTGAAAATAATATGATAAAATTGCAAGTCAATTGGATATTTCTCTTCATTCTTTGGGGTAAGAATAAAGCACAAATCGCTTGATATAAACTTGCCATTTACATAATGCGTTCTGCCTAATGAACCTGATGCAGCAGCAGCAAAAATTAATGCTTCACAGTCATATACATATTCATTATGAGTTTTCCATTCAGAAGAAGCTGTAATGAAAGTGTATTTCCCTGGTATGCACTTAGAACTTTGTAAAGTCCCTTTTTCAAACTGAAATAAATCTGATATTGGAACCAAACTCATTTAACCGCCTGTTTTAATTGGTTCAACAAGTTATTGCTTTTAGCAAAACTCTTATCTAAAAGTTGCATCAATTCCTGTGTGTTGTTTTCGTGTTCTTCCTCTTGTTTGGTGGGGTTCTTAATATCCAAATCATAATTACGCTCAATAATGGTTTTGATATTTACTTTCCAAGCTACCTCACTTTCTTTGCGTTTGTTCCACCATTTTTTAATCGGTTCAAGCTCTTTTATTTGAATTGGTTTAGTTTTGCTATATGCCTTTTGTCCTACAGGTAAACGATGTTCATAATACCAAATGTCTTTAGTAGATTTTCCTTTTTCAAAAAACAATAAGTTGGTTGCAACCGTTGCATAAGGTTGAAAAACTGAATTTGGCAACCTAATAATCGTGTGTAGATTGCAATCTTTTAATAATTTCTCCCTAATTCTTTGTTTTACACCTTCACCTGTTAAACTCCCATCAGGTAAAACAATTCCTGCTCGTCCTTCATTTTTCAAAAGATGAATCATCAAAATCAAAAAGAGGTCTGCACTTTCTTTAGTTCGGAAGCTTTGAGGAAAATTGTTTTCGTTGTTATTGGCTACTATTCCCCCAAATGGCGGATTTGCCAATATTACATTTACACGGTGCTTCTCAGTAAAGTTGCTCAAAGGTTGGTCTAAAGCATCACCAAATCGAATATTCGGCACTTCAATATCGTGCAAAATCAAATTGGTAGTTGCCAACAAATAGGGAAGTGGTTTATACTCCCAACCAATAATATTTTCTTCAATGGATTTTCTTTCTTTAACTGAATTAGCTTGCTTCTTCAAGTGTTCAATGGCACAAGTCAAGTAGCCACCCGTGCCGCAGGCAGGGTCCAATATTTTCTCGCCAATTTGGGGGTTGATAATATCGGTAATGAATTGTGTAATGGCTCGTGGCGTGTAGAACTCTCCACTTTTACCTGCACTTTGCAATTCTTTTAATATATTTTCGTAAAGCTCACCAAAAGAATGGCGGTCTTTGGCAACATTAAAATCTAGCTCATTTAACTTGTTCAATACCTTTCGGATATTGATTCCGCTTTTCATATAGTTGTGATTGCCCTCAAAAACCTCACGAACAATTAAAGCCCTTCGGTTTCCCGTGCTTACATCCACATTTCTCAATGCAGGAAACAGTTCTCGGTCAACGAACTCTAACAATTCATCACCTGTCATTCCTTCATCATCACCTGCCCAAGCATCCCAATGAAATTTTGAAGGAATCGGAGATTTGTATTTGTCATCTAAGATTTCAAGTTCCTTGTCTTTGTCTGAAAATATTTTTAAAAATAGCATCCACCCCAATTGTTCAATGCGTTGTGCATCACCGTTCAATCAAGTGTCCTGCCACATTATTTTTCTTATGCTATCTATTATGCCTGATATATTTCCCATTTATCTGTTACGCTATTTTATACAGTTCTTTTTCTAATTCTTTCACGGCTTCAAGGTATTTTTCCTTGCTGCCAAACTCATTGATAATTTCGATCGGTGAACCGAAATCAGTAAGCGGCTTTACTTTTAAAACTTCAATGCTTTCAATGTTTGTAATGCCTTCGTCTGCATACTTGTCAAGTAGGGTTTCTAAAACTTTTCTTGCCTGTTCACCATATTTTGTAAAGTAGTTTCGCTTTTTAACATTGTTGGCTCTTTCTTTTCGTGTCAATGGTGGTTGGTCAAAAGCGATATGACAAATAAGGTCGAACAAATCCACTTCTTTGTTTACGGCTTCTGTCAATGCTTCAATTAAAACCCCTTGCTCTTGCAATTCTGCTACAATAGCTTCTTTGCGTTCAGTTGTGTTCCATTTGTTTAAGAAATCATCTAATGAGGCAAATTGTCCTTTAATAATTTCTTTGGTGTGGTCTTTTAAACTAGTGGTAATTGGTTTGCCGTTATTATCAAAATACAATTCCCTACTCACCAAAACAGAAACATCAACTCCGTTTACATAGATTTTTTGACGGGGTTCTTTAGCAACCCAATTTCCGTTTGGCATTGTGCCATCAGGATAACGAATTTGTGCCTTTTCAAATTTTATTTCTTCTCCTGTTTGTTCGTCTAAAACTGTGAAGGTATTTTCTTCTTCCTCAATCACTACCAATGATAAATCTTCATCTTGTGAAACTGGTTTAACTCTAATCGGGTCGCCATCAAAATCTTTATCGGCAAACAAATCTGTTACATTTCTAAAATCAAGAATGGTGAAATAGAGTTTGTCAAATTCTTCATTGATACGTGTTCCCCTACCAATGATTTGTTTGAATTTGGTCATTGATTTTATTTCGCTGTCCAACACAATCACTTTACAGGTTTGAGCATCTACGCCTGTTGTCATCAATTCAGAAGTGGTTGCAATTACAGGATATTTTTCTTCGGGGTTTATGAAGTTGTCCAATTCTCGTTTCCCTTCGTCATTGTCGCCTGTAATCTGCATTACATATTTGTAGTTTTCTGCTACCAAATCGTGATTGTATTTGGCAATGGCTGAACGCATTCTTTCTGCGTGGTCAATGTCTGCACAGAAAATGATTGTTTTAGCGAAGCGGTCAAAACCTTTCAGAAATTCGGTTACTTTTTTTGCAACGGTGTCTGTTCGTTCATCAATAACCAAATTCCTGTCGTAATCTTTACGGTTGTAAACACGGTCTTCAATTTCGTTACCGTGTTTGTCTTTTTTTCCTTGTTCGGGTCGCCAACCTTCAAAGTCAATGTTTAAACCAATTCTTACCACTCGGTAAGGAGCAAGGAAGCCATCATCAATTCCCTGTTTAAGCGAATAAGTGTAAATTGGGTCGCCAAAATATTCGGTATTGCTTGTTTCTTTGGTTTCTTTTGGAGTAGCTGTTAAACCAATATGCGTAGCGTTATTGAAGTAGTTTAAAATTTCTCTCCAAGCACTATCTTCCTTTGCACTTCCTCTATGGCACTCGTCAATAACAATCAGGTCGAAAAAGTCAGGCGAAAATTGTTTGTAGATATTTTTATCTTCTTCATTTCCCGATAAACCTTGATAAAGCGACAAATAAATTTCATAACTTTTGTCAATCTGCCTATGTTTTACCACAGTCATTTTATCCTTGAAGTGTTTGAAATCGCCTCTGCGTGTCTGGTCAATCAAAGCATTTCGGTCGGCTAAAAACAGAATACGTTTTTTTGCTCCGCTTTTCCAAAGTCGGTGAATGATTTGAAATGCCGTATATGTCTTTCCTGTTCCTGTTGCCATCACCAAAAGCAATCTGTTTTGTCCTTTGGCAATTGCTTCAACTGTTCTATTTACAGCAATTTGTTGGTAGTATCTTGGTTTACGGCTTGTTCCATCAAAGTAATAGTCTTGTGAAGCAATTTTTTCAGCTACTGGAGTTTCAATACCCTTGTATTTTTTATATTTCTCCCAAAGTTGTTTAGGCGTTGGGAAGTTTTCTAAATCAAGTTCTGTTTCAATGTTTCCATCTGTTGCTGTTCTGTCGTGAAATAGAAAACCATCTCCGTTGCTACTGAATACGCAAGGTATATCAAGTATTTTAGCATAGTCCAAAGCTTGTTGAATACCTGCTCTTACTGAATGATTATTGTCTTTGGCTTCAATAATTGCAATAGGAATATTCGGTTTGTAATAGAGAATGTAGTCTGCTCTTTTGCCTTTGCCTCTTGCTGTCAGTTTACCCCGAACAAAGATTTTACCGTCAGTGAAAGAAACTTCCTCCAATAGTTGAATTTGCTTATCCCAACCTGCTTTCTCAAGTGCAGGAGTGATAAACTTGGTGCAAATATCTCTTTCTGATAAACTCTTTTTACTCATTTCCTTTCACTACATAAAAATTTGGTCAAAATACGAATTATTGTCGGTGCGTTGGCTAAAAAGTGGCTCTTTTGGTTTTGCGAAGGGTCGGCTTGCGGGTGGGGCAAAGCCAAATGTGCCACTTGCGGGCTGGCTAAAATTGTTTTTAAAAAATGTGCGGTGGGAAAAAAATAAAAAACATAGGGTCGGCAATGAGTGTCGGCTTACTCGTTGTCCGTTTGTAATTTCGTTTCTATATCTTTGGTCACCTGTCAAAATGGTTTACTTTTTTATTTCTGTCACTCGTTTATTTGTCGTGTCGCTGTCTTAATACACTTGCACCCAACGGGCCGCGTATTGGCGATGGGCGGGATTTTTAGCACTGAACTTTATACGAAGAACGAAAGTTGAATTTTGCATTTCCGTTGATACGAAGCCGTTCAGCCCGCCTATTGCCAATACGATGTTATCGGTTCGGGCATCATATCTTCCATATTTCCTTTGCGTTGTCATACAAGAATTTAGCTCGCTGTTCTATGGCTTGTTCGTTCCATTCGTCATAAAGCAAATAGTCGTTCATCGTTTCAAGTCCAGCTGAGTAATTGCTTAAACCTTTTTTGTCCTTTTTACCTTTTCGTTTTACAGTCCAGTTTGCATCTCGGATTGTTGAGTTTAATGCTTGGGTAATTATCGTTAAATTTCCTAATGTCAATAATTTACGATTTCGTTTTATTCTGTCTTCGTTGTTTGAAAGTTTACCCCAATTATTTTCCCATTTTTTAGGCATTAAATGTTCTAAACTGTATTTGTTTAATCCTAAAAGTTGGGTTGATTGTAGTCTTCTGTTTCTGATTTTAGATTCAATGAAATATAAAATTCCTGCTGACTGTTTATTAACGAGTTGAGCTGTGTCAAATCCTGTTTTTAGTTCTTCGTTTGTAGGTAAGAAGTTTACTTTGTCGGATTGTCCGTCTAAATAATCAACAAATTGTTGTTTCGTTAAAATTTCATTATTGATTAGTCTATCCGTAAATAATTGATTGTAATTTTTGGTGCTTGCGTGTACAACCATTCTACGCATTACATAGGTTTCAATAAATTCAAAAAGTTCGTTTCTGTCGTTGTCGTTAGAAACATTTTTAAGAATATAAAGTACATAAGGAATAAGAGTAGAAGTATCAAGTCCAAAAATTATAGCGTTTATTCTTTCAATTCCAGAATTTTCTGAAAGTTCATCTTCAATAATTTCGTAATCAAAGTTTTCTTGAAAAATTAAAGCATAATCTTTAATTTCTGCTAAAATTGATTTTTTGTCATTGTTTAAATATTCTTTAATGAACCTTTTGTAAGATTCAAAAAGTTGTTCAACTTTTGAAAATTCAATTTTATCTTCTGTTTTTACATTCAGATTTTTATCTTGTATTTTGATTTGTAAATACGAAAAGAAAAACAAATCAATAAATTCTCTTTTCAACCTACCTGCTGTAATTTCCCTATCCCAATAGTTTTTTGTGTCTTCGTCTTTTTCAAAAACATTTTTCCAATAAGTGTTGTATGTTGAAATTTCATCACGATTGAAAAAATAATTTTTTAAGAGTTCTGCTGTTGTGAGTTTAACACCTAACGAATTGATAGTGTCAAAAATTTGTTGCTCATCTTCGTTTTCATCAAGGTCAATTCCAACAAATAAAATTTTAGCTAAAATATTATTGATGTCTAATTTGTCTAAATTTAGATTTTGATTGAAGTATGTGTAGGCTCTTGTTATATTATCAGTGCCATTTAACTCTTTAAGTTCTGACAAGTTCATTATTAATTCGTAAGCATCAATATCATTGTGATTGTGCTGAATTGCAATTAAATCTCTAAGTTTAAACATACGGTTAAACTCATAATCATCTTTTGTTTTTAGAGCTAAAACTTTGAAAAAAATTGAGAGTGTTGTCAAACGCTGCTGTCCATCAATTAAAGTTCTTTTGTCTCCAACTCTGTTTCCTGTGTTTGTAGGTTGTTGTTTTAGAATAACAGAGCCTAAAAAGTAAGGTTTATTTGTTTGGCTAACGTGTTCCATATCTTCGAGAAGTCTTTCCCATTGGTCTGTATCCCAAACATAAGCTCTTTGAAAAAATGGAATTTCTAAAACTCTATTTCCGTTAAAAATGTCATTGATGGTTCTTTTCCCTGCGTCCATATATTTTTTATCTCAATTTTGTTTTTGTACTGTCGTTCTTGCCTGACCGATAACTTGTTTATCTCCGCTATAAACTTTCTGCTAGCTGTCCAATTAGGTTGGCTTTACGAAGGTTTTTATCGTTTGTATACAAAAATAATCAATTCTATAAATCCTCATAGGGTGTTTTGATTTTTGATATGCTCAGCTCGCTAACATGGGTGTAAATCATTGTTGTTTTGGGGGAATTATGTCCCAGCAGGACCTGTATATATCGCAAATCTGTCCCGCTTTCAAGCAGATGAGTGGCAAAACTGTGCCGCAACCAGTGCAATGTGACGGGTTTCTTGATTTTGGCGCGCCTTACTGCTGCTTTTAACACCAACTGCAAACTTCTGGCAGAATAGGGTTCTCCCTGAAACTGTCCTTCAAACAACCAGGTTTTGGGCCGATACATTTTGTAGTATTCCCTTAATTCAAGAATCAATTTGTCGGAAATAGGAATGCAACGGTCTTTTTTGCCTTTGGCTTGCCTGATCAATAGAAAATTTCTCTTCGAATCCACATCTCCCAATCGCAATTTAAGTAATTCATTACTCCTCAAACCACAGGCATATATGGTGGTCAACATCATTTTGTGTTTCTGGTTCCTGATGCCGGCCAAAAGAGTTCTGACTTCCTCTTTGCTCAGAACATTGGGCAGCTTGCGCTCTCTGAATGGCCGCTCAATCTGCTCCACCTGGATTTTCCTGTTTTCGATGCGCTCAAAAAATAATTTCACCGCATTCACCACCTGGTTCTGATATGAACTAGAAAATTGGAGCCTGATGATGTATTGATGGTTAAACAGGATTAAGTCATCCATGCTAACTTCGGCCAATGGCTTTCCCACCCAATTCAAAAATGTCGCTATCGCCTGACAATAGGTCTTTATCGTGTTGGGAGCATATCGCTTTTGTTCCAGATATATACGGAATAAAGCAATCTCGTTTTGGGCTGTCTTGCCGGATTCAGACGTATCTGTTGCCGACGGCAATTCAGGCTCAGATCGCAGTTGTTTGATTTCCTTCAAAAATTGCCTGGAATCCGCATAAATCGAATGCTGCCTGAAAAATTCCTTCAAGTCCTGAAAACCGGATAGTTGATATTCCAGATAATAACATCCTTGCGTTTTACTATACCTGGATGCCTTCCAATGTTTTGATCCTATCCAAAATGTATAAACATGGCTTGAACTCAAGCCCTATACAATCCATTTCCCTATGTTCAAAAAACCTGAATCTGACCTGGTATTTTGATTCCTTAAGGGCAAGCTGAGCATTTTCGTCAAAATGCACGGGGTGTTCTTTCATAATAAGTTATTTAAACCGCGATCACTCGCAGCGGGTGTTTCATCTAATTGACCTTCAGTTTTAAAACGGCTTCGCCTTGCCCAGTCCCATATCAATTGGTGGAAAGGGCATAAATTTTAGGGTGCTGCCGACTTCCATTCGTCAAATAAAAAATGGCCTGCCTGTTGACCTGCCACTTACAGATGTTAGATCCGATGATTTTCGAAGTCGGTTGGCCAGATCAAAATTAATGAAAATTATATCCCAGATAAGGATTTTGTTAAAATTTTACTTCGCTGGTATTTAAATTTAAATGAATAAATTCAGCGATAAGAGGCAACTGAATAACTTCATATTGACTATCTCTTTTTTTCTAAAGAGCATTTTCTTTTGTCTTGATATATGCCTACATAGATCAATATCACCGGAGGGTGTATAAATTCCGACACAGCTTATAAATATTCAACTCTCCTTTACTGAAGATGCATATTATTTTAACCGCAAAGAGCGTAGAGAAGACGAAAAGAACGCGGAGTATTCCAGAATCGCATTAAATGTATTTTACGCTATTGGTTTTCTAATTTGTGCCATCTCTCTCCGAACTTTGCGATAATCTTTGTGCACTTAGCGGTTAAATAAGAGACCTTCTATTTTATTCTGATCTCCTTTTGATAATGTACTTATTAAATGTACTCGCCTGACTGAAATAATGAGACATAATTTAGGGTCAGGTAAAATATATGGGGATTAAGTTGAAATGAAGCAATTTTGGCATCTGAAATAAATAAAATCAGTATGTCCAATTAGTAAACAGATCAGAAATTCAGATCGGCCTTTTTCATTTTAGCGTTAAGAAATGAAAACATATATAATAATAACAGGTCAGCCGCTTCGCGGGTTCCTTCACTTCGATGTCCTTTGTGGACATCGATAGGCCTTACGGCGTAATCGTTCAGTCATGTATCAAGACAAAAAAGAACAATGAATCTTAGGAATAAGAGAAAGTCAATTAGATAATTTTGGGCTTTTTGAATCCGTGAATTTATTTAAGAATTGACGTCAAAGCTGATTTCTCCCCATATTTTTGATTTGATCCATAATTTATAAAATCATTTCATTCTGACGTAGATGCTACTCACGAACACAAAGAAATTTATTTGTAAGTTGTGAAGTATGGCGCGTAAAAAATCAAAAATGAAAAAGGTCGGATAAAATACAGAATTTGAAGAATTCAAATTATTGTTGCTTTTGGTTCGCTTTCATTCTCATGGCCTGATTGAGATGTCTCCATTCGTGCTCGATGATGATGTTCCAGGCATCTTCAATGCGATATCGAATCAAGCCATTCGCCGGAGATGCGATCACCAGCCCTTTTTCTATCCAGGCAACGCTCCACTCCAGATATGTTTTAAGCAAGCCCTGGTGGTGTTCAAAGTCTTCTACCACGGAACCCGGTTTCGAATATTGAACCGGCTCCCAAATGGAAAAAGTTTTCATTTTATGATCTCCGCTGCGTTTGACCCTTTTGAGAATCCAATGACCCATTTTATGGGCAAACCATCTGGAAATCAAATTTGAATTCTGAGAATTGTTTTTATTACGGAGTGCTTCGAAACCTGGAAAATAACTTTCATTGACGACCATAAGGTGTTTTAAATTTTCTGCAATGCTCCAGGTACCAGGCCCAGCTCTTTGATTTAACAAATCCGGAGGCATCTTGCCGAAATGTACATTTACGAATCGGGTAATCTCATCGATTTCTGCACAGCCATTTCGTACAAATTGATTCGAATCAGTCATAATTTCCTCTTGATCCCTATTTCTTCCATTTGATGTTGCATCCCATACTTGGATATTGCACTTCATCGACTGTCTGTCCGTTTAAAACAGCATCCAGTGCTTTGCGTAAATCTCTGCCTGTAACCGGAATACCTGACTGCGGACGGCTTTCATCCATCCTGCCGCGATATACCAATTTCTTGTTTCGGTCGAACACATAAAAATCAGGCGTACAGGCCGCATCGTAAACTTTGGCAATCTCCTGAGTCTCATCGTACAAATAGGGAAATTTAAATTCCTTCGTCAAGGCCAGTTCTTTCATTTTATCCGGCCCATCCTGCGGATAGGAATCTACATCGTTGCTGCTAATCGCTGCAATAAAAATATTTTTCCCGGAATAGTCCTGCAGTAATTTCAGCAATCCATCCATAATATGAACCACATACGGGCAGTGATTGCAAATAAACATAATGAGGTATCCATCGCGATTGGTCTCCGAAAAGAGATGCACGATTTTTCCGCTCACGACATCCGGGAGTGCAAAATCGGGTGCTTCGGTCCCAAGTCTGAGCATATTAGATTCTGTCAATGCCATTTTAAAATTAGATAATTGTTAGTTAAAACTAAAGGATCAATTCGGGGCTCAAACAATCTATCTAAAAAACTTATTTTTCTGAGATAAGTTCACTGCAATGATTCACATTTTTGATGTATTCAAGCAAATTGATTTGGTTGAAAATTTCCGATCCTAAAAACGGTCCGATTTGCAAGTGATCCAATTGCTTGATTTGGGTTGACCAGATCTGATAAGAAATCGGTTCATAAGACCAATGCCATTTTTCTTCGCGGAACCCACCGGGTCTTAATGCATTGTATGCGGTGTATGTCTGACAAAAACCAAATTTCCCGGCATGAATAAGCAGCCATTGGTAAGTTCTGAATCCCTCTTCTGTATCAAAATAATCAGGTTCAACCGAATTGATATCGATATCCGTACCCCAATGATGCCTGGAGAAACCGGGAGGAGCCGTGTATTCCAGAATTTTTTGGGCTTTGGCCATCGGATCATTGGTAAATATATTCAAATCCATGCCGTCTACCGGCAGGCTTCCCTGCCATTTGCCTTCCCAGATTTCCTGCTGCCGCTCATAACTCCGGAATGCAGATACAATGGATAACTGAATTGAATCTTTAGTCGCAAATTCCTTCATCCGCAAAAAAGCAACATAAACATCCAACTGAAGATACAAAAGATCTTGATCCAAATCCGATTTGAATTCGATAAATTCGTCTCTGGTAACAGGATCAAATTTGCCCGAGATCAAAAAGTTATCTATATTCATGAATTTCGGATTGTTTATAAATTTATTTCTGCGATTGCAGAATATTTTTTATTCGTATCGGATCATCGATTCGATGATCTTCTTTCTTCTTTCTGCTTCTTCTATCTTGATCACATCTTCCAGGGTATATCGGTGTTCAAGTGATTTGGAATACCCGCCCGTATTGTCAAACAAATAAAAAACGTTGGTCAGCCATTTTGAAGTATCCGGTTCCTGTGATGGCGAAGTTACATATTCTTCAATGATTGGTGATCCCAATATATACGGAGAGTTATCCATGATGTAAGCCAGCTTGGTATGCGCATTTCTCAAACTTGCATAACTTCCATAATTCTCCAACTTGTAACATTCGGTAGATTTTATGGTATAAGAAGTATACCCTGTATAATTTTTCATGGCTTGTTCCACAGGCAAGGCTGCCATGATAAGTACCTGCCCCAATAAGGCATCCCAGTCGAAGATCAAACCCACTGGCGGACCTGCAGGTGTTAAACCCATAGAGTCCAGGAAATTGTAGACTTTGGGTAAGTTCTTTGCATAATACTGTGGAATTTTGGTATTGGGGATGATGTCGAGGATTCCGAAATAATGTTTCTCCGTAAAGCTTGTTTTCTGAATTCCAAATTCAGTCTTAACAAGACCTTCAACGTAAGTCTTGATTCCATTCAAATCATTTTGTAGAGTCTCGTCGAGCATGGCTGGAAAGCCCAGATACCAGGCCCTTTTCAAAAAATCAACGCGACCCGGGATGCGTGCATTCAATTTCAGGAACAGGCTTTTCGTGCCTTCTGGAATGATTTGCCAGTTGAGGTGTAGCTGTGAAGGCAGCTTGGTCGATTTTATCTTGGCGGTGATGAAACTATCCTGAAATGATTCCTCAATCTCAACATAACCTTCGTCAAGTTTTCCCCCTTCAAAAGTAAAATTGGCACCGATATACCTTTCGCGTCCGCCTTTTTCTAATTTAAAGTACTTATCGCCTTCTCCCCAGCTGATCCATCTCGGCCAATCTCTGATGTCGTTGATCGCAAGATATGCCATTTTGTAAGGTCCGTCAATTTTGACTTCGCCCACAAATTTGTAACTCGCCGGACCAAAAAAACAAGCCAGGAAGTAAGCAGCAAACACTAAAGCCAAAACAGCGGTTATCAACCATTTACGATTCATATTCTAAACTTAGGGCCGTAAAATTACGGTTTTGAACCCGCATGTGGTTAGTTTGTTACTTAGCTTTGCGCTTCATTTACAAAAAATCCACTTCATGTACCTGCCTCATTTCGCATCTCCGTCTCAAATAAAGAATTTCATCATCTTCATGTTATTGAGTTTCAGTTCGATGAGCTTTGCTCAATACGATCCCCATTTAAATATAAAGGTCGATGTGGTTTACCTCTCTTCTGATTTACTCGAAGGCCGTGAAACAGGGAGCCCGGGCGAAACTCTGGCCGCTGAATACATCGCTCACAGAATGAAACAAATTGGTCTGAGTCCGAAAGGCAACGACGAATGGTATCACGAATTTTCTTTTTCGAAAAATCCACATGGTGGTGCCCAAATGGATGGAAAAGGGAAAAATGTCCTTGGTTTTCTCAATAATAAAGCAAAGAAAACGGTGGTCATCGGTGCCCATTACGACCATCTGGGTTATGGGGCCATGGGATCGAGAAGCCCCAATGAAAAAGCCATCCACAATGGTGCCGACGACAATGCAAGCGGAATCGCTGCCATGTTATGGCTGGCAGAAAATCTGAAGCAAGAGAAAAAATTAAAATTCAATGTGCTTTTTATTGCATTTTCCGGAGAAGAAATGGGACTGTTGGGATCGAAAGCCTTTATGGAAAATCCCACTATTCCACAGGAAAGCATGTTAGCCATGATCAACCTGGATATGGTGGGCAGGCTGAATCCGGAAAAAACCATCGCCATCAGTGGAGTAGGAACATCACTGGAATGGAAATCTCTTTTGGATAAGTGCAGAATGCCCGGTTTTACTTTTAACTACAGCGAGGGAGGCATAGGTCCATCGGATCATACTGCTTTTTACCTGAAAAACATTCCTTCGATCCATTTCTTTACAGGACAGCATGAGGATTATCACAAACCATCCGACGACAGCCATCTGGTCAATTACGACGGAATCAGGGAAATCGGAGAGATCATCTGGGGTTTGATGATCCATTTGTCTGCAGAGCCCAAACTGACTTTCCAAAAAACCAAAGATGAAGACAAACAAAAAGCAGCAGCCTTTAAAGTCACCATGGGTGTCATGCCCGATTATGTATTCAACGGAGAAGGCATGCGCATCGATGCAGTATTAGACAACCGGCCAGCCCAAAAAGCCGGGCTGATGGGCGGCGATATCGTTATTAAAATCGGCACCTACGAGATCAAAGATGTATACCAGTACATGGAAGCCCTTTCAAAATTTGAAAAAGGCCAGAGTACAGATGTCACTGTGAAAAGAAAAGACGAAACGGTAGTGAAGCAGATTACGTTTTAACGGGTCAGGTAAACTATATGGGGATTAAGTTGAAATGAAGCAATTTTGGTATCTGAAATAAATAAAATCAGTATGTCCAACTAGTAAACAGAGCAGAAATTCAGATCGGCCTTTTTCATTTTAGCTAAAACTGACTTAAAAAGTGTTAAGAAATGAAAACATATATAATAATAACAGGTCAGCCGCTTCGCGGTTCCTTCACTTCGATGTCCTTTGTGGACATCGATACGCCTTACGGCGTAATCGTTCAGTCATGTATCAAGACAAAAAAGAACAATGAATCTTAGGAATAAGTGAAAGTCAATTGGATAATTTTGGGCTTTTTGAATCCGTGAATTTATTTAAAAATTGACGTCAAAGCTGATTTCTCCCCATATTTATGATTTGATCCTTTTTAACCCACAGGTAAGACCGTAAAGTAACACATCCATTGATTTTGCTAAATGCCCTTAAACTGAATGGTCCCGGAATTCGAAAAGGATATAAATTTTAATACTAACAACTGTTAGTTTTTTGAATCCCCGATAGATACTGCTGATCAAACAGATTTAACCTTCCTTTATTCAAACCATAATTTCTGAAGATGGATCCTTCCTTCGATATCCATAATTTCCAGAATGTGGTATCCATGATATTCTTCTGACTGCAATAAATACGGAAATGTAAGCTGTTGCTTGCATAACAATTCTCTTCCATCTACATTTAAAACCCTGAGCTGCCTGATCAAATCAACCTGACAAAGGGCAATGATGTACCCGGATGCACGATCGAATTCAAAACAGGAATTTGAAAACGTCGCAGATTGAATTTTAGAATATTGGTACTGGCCTTCGCGCTGCCACTTAAACCGGTAATAATACACACCCGGTTTTTTCAAAACATCTGTATACGCTCTATTCAAATTATGTGTTGAACTCATTGCGAGGTCTTCAAAATGCAGAGAAGAACCTGCCCGCTGCAATTTGAGATCCGATATACACTCCTTGTTTGAAATGCCCCAGTTGATTTCAACTTTGTTTGATTTTTGATGCAAACTAAAATCGACTTCACATAAACTCAATTGAAAATCCAGGAACAAAACAAACAATCCATTCTGGATGTCGGATGCCAGAATGCTTCCCGATGGCAAATAAGGATAAACACCCCATGCCCCTGCATAGTTCTGGTTGTAATTGGTGTTGGATGGTTCTGTGTCGTAATAAGCTACGATTTCAGGATTCAATGGATCACTGCAATTAAACACCACAACGCCATCGTGATAGTAACTTACAAAAGCATAATCCCCTAAAAAATAAGGATTGTGGGCAATGCTCGCCGTATCAACCGGAGCTTCGAGTGCCGATCGGAATAATTTGATTATGCGCGGATTCAAACGATCGCTTACATCCACCATTTTTAAACTGGTATTGTGCGTTTCGTCGGCCCAGATCAGATAACGCCCATTTTCGTGCAACCACGAACTGTGATTGTATCCTTGTTGCGGATAAATTTCAATAGATGACAATTCTGTATAAGAACCCGTGGGTTCTATTTTGTAAATATAAAATCCGTTAAAGCCATGTGAACAATACGCCGTATCGTTTCGCACAAAAAGATCGTGCACATAATGGCCGGGTAAATCAATTTTTTTGACCAGCCTCGGCATCGTGGGATTCCCCTGAAGGTCCATCATGATGAGGTCGACAGGACCAGAACTGTCTCGCGCACCGGCAATAAAGAGATGTGCCGTTGCTGTATCTATGAACAACATGTGAGAAGTCAACAAATTTGCCTGATCTCTGAAAACAAAGGCAATGGAATCCGGCGAATTTTTCAGATCAAAAATGCTCAGACCCTCGTTGGCTGCGTCCGTAATGGCATACAGATAGTTCTGATAGGTTTTAAATTCTCTCCAGATGGTCCTGAATCCTCCTGCAAAACTAAAGACCCTACGAATGTTGAATGGGTCCGTGACTTCGTAAATCCATATGCTGTCCAAAGTCCCGATGATTGCGATCTCCTTTCCATCCGGGTAAACATAACCCCAGACATCGTTGTAGGCGACTCCGCTTTGTTGAGGCAATTGATCGTCGTCGTAACGCGAAGCCAATTCCATATTTTTATAATTTTGGGCGGAGAGACTGTTCAAATAATGGCCGAACAGTATTATAAAAAGAATGAATAATCTCATGTGTCTAACAAAATTAATTCAATTTTCCATATGAATGCCCAAAAAATACTCTCTAAAGATCCAAAAATGAAAATGCTCGTCGACAGCATTCCTGCAAGTGATTTGCATGTACCGGGTCAAAAATCAGATCTCAGGGAATATCTCGTGAGTTCAATCATCTCACAACAGCTATCAACCAAAGTTGCTGCTGTCATTTTTTCTCGATTTATAGATCTCTACGATAAAAAATTTCCATCGAACCTGCAAATCATCCAAACGCCCTCCGACAGTCTGAGAGGTATCGGCTTGTCCGCACAAAAATCACAGTATATCAAAAATATCGCTGAATTCTTTGAGACCCACAAACTACAGGATCAAGCCTGGCCAACCATGTCTGATGAAGAAGTCGGAGAACTGCTAATAAAAATAAAAGGAGTCGGTAAATGGACAACAGAAATGGTACTGATGTTTGGGCTGTGCAGAGAAGATGTTTTCTCTTCCGGAGATTACGGGATCCAAATGGCTATGAAAAAATTGTATAAGCTCAATCTGGAAGGCAAAGAATTGCAACAGAAAATGCAACGCATCGCTGAAAAATGGAGGCCCCACCGTTCGCTGGCTTGTATGTATCTTTGGGCCTGGAAAGATCAATAAAATCAAATGATTACAAATCAGCAACTCGATGCCTGTGTTTTGAAATTTCAGAACCAGCCGAAAGACATCGACAAATTACTGGATGAACTGCAAACTGACCAGGTCATGCTCATGGACATCCTTGTTGGAAGCCATGCAGAAGTTCTGACCGAAGAGGAACTGGATTATTTATTGTTTTTATTTTTGGTATTGTACGCCACTTTCAAACAGGAAATCCAATTACCCGTATATAGCGAAGAAGAAATAATACTTGCAGAAGAATGGAGCTGGAAATTTGTCAATGAAGAAAATGATTACGACAAACTGGTCGAAATTTTTTACTGGGAACTGCCCAATGAGGAGGTGATGGAATTTATCGATCTGAGCATTGCCCCCGATGATGAAAACGAGATCGCAATTACACCCACGGGTCGCCTGATTTTATTGGCTGTTTTAACTGCCCTATCCAAATTATTGTTAACGACAAAATCCTGAACCATTGCTATCGTAATTTTGTTTTTAAACACATTTGCCCGATGACGAGGTCAGATCGTGTTCATTGACAGACTTCTTCACTCCGCATCCAAAATATTTTTGTAACCATGTTTTTTATCAACAAGCTGTTCCAGGTCATTTTCTCCACCAGAGCCGCGGGATTGTACATGCTCTTGTTTGCTGCTGCTATAGGTGTGGCCACTTTTATAGAAAACGATTTTGGAACGAGTTCTGCACAAAAACTCATATTCAAGGCCAGGTGGTTTGAATTTCTTTTGTTTTTATTTGGATGTTGCCTGATCTACAATGTCATCAAATTCAAATTCATCCAACAAAAAAAATGGGGAACGCTCATGTTTCACCTGTCCATGGTCATCATTCTCATTGGATCGGGTATCACCCGTTATTTCGGTTATGAAGGAATGATGCATATTCGCGAAGGCGGATCGAGTAACACCATCTTGTCTTCTGATACGTATCTGCAACTCCATGCGAATTTGAAAGGATTGCATTATAAAACGGAAGACCGCGTTTTGTTTGCAAGCAAAGGATCCAACACCTACAAAAAAGGATTTTTACTCGGAAATGAAAAATTAGATATCGAGTTGCAGGAATTCATTCCTAATCCTGCCGAAATACTCAAGGACGACCCGAAGGGATCTCCTTTTCTGAAAATTGTAATGGGTGGCGCGCAAGGTCGCGAAGAATCTCTTTTGAAATACAACAATCCAAGAACGCTCGGTGGAACTTTGTTCAACTTCGGCGATCGGCCCATGGAAAATGCAGTCAACATTCGTTTGGCTCAGGATTCCCTTCTGATCTCACATGACGCATCTTTCACTCAAATGGTGATGGCAACTCAACAACGCGATACCCTGGCAGGCCACCAGGAACACCTTTTGCGTTTCAGATCACTGTACGCCTCGGATGCTTTCACTTTTGTGGTGAGTGAATTCAATAAAAGTGCAGTGGTCGATGTTGCGTCTACAAATCAGAAAATGAGCAGCGAAAGCATGGCTGCACTCAAACTGAAAATGACGGTCAACAACCAGCCTACAGAATTTTACATTTCGGGAAGTGCCGGCAATGAAGGAAATCCCAGAACTATCAGTTTACCAGAAGGTGAATTCACCTGGAGTTACGGAGCCAGACAGATCCAACTGCCATTTGAATTAAAACTCCGGGATTTCATCATGGATCGTTACCCGGGAACCAACAGTGCTTCTTCTTATGCAAGCGAAGTGACTTTGATAGATCCGGAAAAAAATTTGAACAAGGATCTCAGGATCTATATGAACAACATTCTCGATCACAGAGGTTATCGGTTTTTTCAATCTTCGTTCGATAAAGATGAACTGGGCACTTATTTAAGTGTCAACAAGGATGCGCCGGGGACCTGGGTCAGTTACCTTGGCTATTTATTATTGACTTTAGGAATGCTGATCAGCCTGTTTGATAAAAACAGCAGGTTCCAGTATTTGAGCAGAAGGATAAGAGAGCTGCGGGTTAAAAATATGGGCATCTTGTTTTTTTGCATGCTGCTGGTTCCGGAACTCTTTGGTCAAGCGTCTGTTGCACAGGTGCAGGCCCAAATTCCTGTGATCGACAAAGCACATGCCGAATTATTTGGCAAGCTCATCGTTCAGGATGTAAACGGAAGGATGAAACCGATGAATACCCTGAGTCTTGAAGTCCTTAGAAAATTATCGCGCAAAGAGACCATGTTCGGAATGGATGCAGAGCAGGTGTTCATCAGCATGTCGGCATTTCCGGAGGTGTGGAATAAACTACCGGTGATTAAATTAGGTAAACACGAAAAAATCCTAAACCTTTTTAAAGGAGCTACGGGTTTTGTATCCTATCTTGATTTTTTCAATGCAGAAGGCAATTATATTTTAAAAGAAGATGCGCGCGATGCATTTAATAAAAAACCCGTCGACCGTGGCGTTTATGAAAAAGAACTGATCAAACTCGATGAGAAACTGAACATCACGCACATGGTATTTTCAGGAAGTCTATTGAAATTATTTCCTGTAGAAAATCATCCCAACGATCATTGGGATGCACCTTCCGGCCAGCATCTCCATCAACAACTGGATATCAGTGCTGAAGCTTTTCCCGATAGATTTTACAAAGCCTATATCGAACAGGTCAGGGAGGCTGTTCAAACAAACAACTGGTCGATACCCAATTCTTTGTTACAGGAATTGAGCATGTATCAGCAAAAATTAGGTCAGGAAATCATCCCATCCCAGACAAAATTAAGTGCTGAAATTTTGCTCAACGATTTAAATGTTTTTGGAAAACTGAGCAAGTATTACGGTCTGATGGCTTTGGTTTTTCTTGCGCTTCTATTTACAAATGTCTTTTCTCCAGGCAAGTCTTTAAGGTTTGCTTTAAACATAAGTTTGCTATTCCTCCTGGCAGGATTTTTATTCCAAACTTTTGGATTGGGATTGCGCTGGTACGTATCGGGTCGTGCCCCCTGGAGCAATGGATACGAGTCGATGATTTACATTGCCTGGACCACGGTATTGGCTGGATTGTTATTCTCCAGAAATTCGCTGGGCGGACTTGCGGCCACCAGTCTTTTATCTTCCATTGTTTTGATGGTTGCAGGACTGAGCTGGCTGGATCCTGAAATTACGCCATTGGTCCCGGTGCTTAAGTCTTATTGGCTGACGATACACGTTTCTCTTGAAGCAGGCAGTTACGGCTTCCTGGTTCTTGGAGCCTTGATTGGCGCACTCAATTTGATTCTCATGATCCTGACCACCCAAAAAAATCAGCAGCGCATAGACCGCATCATCGATGAGATGAGTTACACCAGTGAAATGACCATTATGGGAGGACTGGTCATGCTCAGCACGGGAACCTATCTGGGTGGAGTATGGGCCAATGAATCCTGGGGTCGCTACTGGGGATGGGATGCCAAAGAAACCTGGGCATTGGTTTCCATTCTGGTGTATTCGTTTATTCTCCACATGCGTTTGATTCCAGGACTGCAAAGCAGATTCGCCTACAATACGGCGACCTTATTTGGATTTGCATCCGTGATGATGACCTACTACGGAGTGAATTATTATTTGTCCGGATTGCATTCCTATGCGGCAGGTGACCCGGTCCCCATTCCGTCATTTGTCTATTATCTGGTCGTGATATTAGTGGCCATCAGTCTTGGAGCTTATTGGCGTAATAGGAGTTTTGAAAAAAGAAGTCAAGAAGTCCGTTAAAAAGAAACAGCTTCGTTTGAATATTATAAGTGCTTCACAAAACCTCGCTACCAAGGTTTAAACATTTTTCTTACCGCGGGTTTGCATGCAGGATTGAGGAGTTGTTCAAAATACTTTAAAAATAAGGTATCAGGAGTTTTTACCAATTCTCTTATTTTAAAATGGCTTCTTCCATGATTACATCATATTTATAACCTGCACCAAAATCTTTGTTTAATGTTATGACCCCTTCAAACGCAGCAGCCTTTCCGGGTTCTATGACAGCCTGACTGGTGATAGTTAAATTGGCTTTTGAACCGGATTCGTCTTCGAGATGAATCCAGTTTTTCCCCATGATCTGGTAATTGATTTTAATACACCGGCCGCTGACCAATATTTTTTTGCCCTGGTATTTTTCCGGATTGGAAAAAAGATCCGCTAATTTAACCGAGCCCGGTACAATTTGAATTTTTCTTTACTTACTTCTCCACTTCCTTTTTGAATTTGCTCAAACAAATTTTGGCTCTGTCCGCCAGCTAATTTTATATTGGACACCAACAACAATTCATCAAAAGTCCGATCCAATTCTGCACTGTGAAAAGCCCTCATTGTGAGTCCGCCGGTGTACACAATTTCAGCTCCTTTCGAAACATCTGCCTTTGAAATAGCAATCCATTTTTTTTGTTCTCCTTCCAGGATTTGCAGATAGGTGTACTTGCTTGTTTGAATCACCTCCTCTACGAAGGCTTTATGTGAAATTTCCGTTTGTGGTGTAGCTGTCATTCCGGTTGATTGTCCGGTTCCAACAGGCTCCACGACCTTGGGTTTTGTATCACAGGAAATGATGGCAAAAGCGAAGAGTAGTATTGAAAGGAAATGGTTCATATCATTTTATTAATATCTGTGCAAAGTTAACATTCTCAAAAGAGATTTATGCAGAAATCAGAAACGGTACATGGCCCTTGCGTTGATGCGGAGGTAGTTGGAAAACTGATCAATCGTTTCTTCCGCATAAACACCCAGACTGTGTTTTTTTCCAATCCGCCAATTGACACTCACTCCGCCAATGTGTTGCGTGGCAGTATAGGCATACAGCGAATAATCGTAATTCACCCATCTGTAATACAGCTCGTTAAATAATTTCCCTTTCAAAAAATCTTTATTCAGGTGAATTCCAATAACCTTTGAAACGAGAAAACTGTTTTTTAAATAATTTCCTGATAAACTCAACATACAATTCAGCAAAGGAACCCGGCTGTGCGAACAATAGGCATTAAAATTCAGGGATTCGTTGGCCCCACTTTGCTGATAGCGGTAATTGCTTCCAAAATTAAGCGAAATGTATTTCGCAGGTTGAATTTGAAACTGAAGTCGCAATCCTTGTCTTGTTTCATCCTCCAATAATCTGTCAATATCATTTTTGTAGGTTTCGTAGTAAATGATATTGGATCGGGCATCATAAGACAAGGACAAATTTACGCGTCTTGAAAAACGATAACGCCCCATCAGATAGATATTGGTAAGTTTAAAAACCGTTGTTGCTTCATTGGGAATATTCTGGTATAAATCGTATTCGGCCGAACAGAATAAACTCAGATTTCTAAAAAGGGTACTCGAATGCTGAAAATACATGAAACGCCGATCAATATTGCCGTTTCTGCGTTGCTCCATCAATGAAAGCGTCTGTTGACTGTTTATTTTTTGATCGACATTCCAGTTGTAATGAATAAATACACCTGCCTCCGGGTAATTAAAATTAAATCCATAGTCTCGTAAATCCGGCCTTGAACCTACAATTGCACCGGCTTCAAAATGGTTGAACTTCCATTCAGCCTGCACACCATCAATAGCGCCCAGACTGGATACTTTGTAGTTTATTCGCCTGCCAATGCTGATTTTGAATTTATCTTTTATCTCGTAACTTCCGGCAAGACTGTAAATTTTCAGAGCGTCATTCAGATTATCTGTTACTCTGTGCCATTCTCCCAAACGATGTCTGAAAGTGACATAAGACTCTAAAGAAAAGTGACCGTTGACCAACTCATTTCCCTGCACCGAAAATGTATATTGGAATCGGTGGGCATTGGAAGCTTGATTCGACCCAAATCCCGAATAAGATGCGGCGGAAATTCGCCCTTTCCATTTGGCGGGTGTTCGAAGAGCACTGTTTTTTTCTTCCGCTACCGGCTTGGTTTCTGTTTCCTGACTGAGATCCGGAATCCTGTTAACCTCTTCCAAAACATCGCTCTTTTCATCGATGAAATTGGTTTTTTTGAAAAATATGGGACCTGTTTTTTTGAAATCGAGAGAATCCAGAGGCTGACAAACACAAGACGTAGAAGATTTATTCAATACCTTTAAAACGGGTTTCCAATCATTTGTCGATGCAATAAAAAGTGTATCCCCAACTTGAATGGCTTTTGTGGATTTAAATTTTACATAAACATTTCTGGCCGAAGTGTAACTTACATTTCCTGCATTTGAAGTGTCCATAACTTGCGCTGCAAGGGTATAATGCAAACTCACAAAACCCAGGACCAGCAGAAATTTTGACCCAATGATTTTATGATTTAAAACGGCCTTCATCATTTTTTACCCATTGGGTGACAAGAATAACAGGCAGCACTGTTGTAAGAATATCCGGATACTCCATTGTGGTCGTCATCCACTTCATTTTTATTGTTGTGTTCGTGACAATTGATACAACTGAAAATATTATAATTGTTTGGATTGGTGTGACAATCTGAACAGGTATTCCATTCATCCTTATGTTTTCCAGTATAGATGGGGAAATACATTCCATCGTGATTAAAATTGGAGGGAACCCAGGCATTTACTGTATGACAAAGCTCACAGTTGGTTGGGAATTGAGCTACCTGATGGTCGGGATTGTTGGTATTGTTGTAGTCATCGATGTGGCAACCCGAACATGTGTTGGGTGTGTTGTTGTAATTGCCGTTGTGACATAGATTGCATTCATTTTTAATTGTCAGATGCGCCCCTAATAAAGGATAATAGGAATCATGATTGGGCATGAGTGCAGGTTCCCAACCCGGGTTGGTTGTGTGACAATTTTGGCATTCCTGTGGAAATCCCAGACTGACGTGATTGGGGTTTGTAGTTTGATTAAAGTCGCTGAGATGACAACCCTTACAAGTGTTAGGTGTATTTCCATAATTTCCATTGTGGCATAAAATACATTCGTCCTGAATGATGGCATGGCCTCCGGTAAGTACATAATAATTGTTGTGATCGAAATTGGATGGAATCCATGCTGTTTCTGTATGGCAACTTGCACAATCCTTCGGAAATTGTTGCGCCTCGTGATCGGGGTTTGAAGTTTGGTTGTATTCAGTCAGATGGCAGCCTACACAGGTATTTGGAGTATTGTTATAATTCCCGTTGTGACACAAATTACATTCCATGGCAATAAGTTGGTGTGCCCCATTCAGTGGATAGTAGCTGTTGTGATCCGGAAACAAAGCGGGAGCCCAACCGGGATTTGTGGTATGACAATCTGCACAATCCTTAGAGAGGTTCAAATTTTTATGGCTTGGATTGGTGGCCCCGTTGTAATCTTTCAAATGGCAACCTTCACAGGTGTTGGGGGTGTTGTTGTAATCTCCATGATGGCAGACAGCACAATCGTTGGCAATGCCTTGATGCGCGCCTGTTAATGGATAATAGCTGTCGTGTATAGGGAAAAAGGCCGGTTCCCAGCCGGGCTTGGTTGTATGGCACATTGCGCAGTCCAAAGGAAGAGCCAGCGTATTGTGATTTGGGTTTTTGGATTGTTGGTAATCCTTCAGATGGCAGCCATCGCAGGTGTTGGGTGTGTTGTTGTAATTGCCTTTGTGACAGGCTGCACAATCTCCGGAAATTTCCAGATGTCGCCCGGTAAGTGGGTAATAGCTGTCGTGTTCAGGAAATGTTGCCGGTTCCCAGCCTGGTTTGGTCGTATGACAAACCGCACAATCATACGATAAGCCCAGGGTATTGTGATTCGGATTTTTGCTGTTGTTGTAATCATTCAAATGACAGGCCTCACAGGTGTTGGGTGTATTGTTGTAATTTCCTTTATGGCAGGCTGCACAATCATTTGCAATTTCAAGATGTCTGCCGGTCAATGGATAATAGGCATCGTGTTCGGGCATCAAAGCGGGCTTCCAGCCAGGTGTGGTTGTATGGCATTTTGCACAGTCCATGTTGAAACCCAGGCTTCCGTGGTTCGGGTTAGTGGTCCCGTTGAAATCACCCAGGTGGCATTTTTCGCATTCCATGGGTGTGCCTTTGAAACCATTCAAATGACAAGCTTTGCATTCCACGGTCAAATGCGCTCCGGTTAATGGAAATGCAGTCGAATTGTGGTCAAACATATCGTCTTTGCTTCCTGTGGGATGACAGGCAAAACAAGCCTGGTTGTTATAGAAATATCCTGAAACACCCATATGCTTTTCGTCGGTTTCAGGATTCATATGACAAGAAATGCAAACAAATTCTTTATAGTTGCTGGGATTGGCGTGGCAATCTTTGCATTCCATCCATTCGTTTTTATGTTTGCCACTGTAGATCGGAAAATGCATTCCGTCGTGATCAAACGTAGATGGGACCCACGCATTTTCAGTATGGCAGGAAGCACAATCAGTTGAAAATAGTAAGGCTTTGTGATCGGGATTTTTTGTATTGTTATAATCCTCTGTATGACAAGCCGAACAAGTGTTAGGTGTGTTGTTGTAGTTACCCTGGTGACATGCCGCACAATCCGAAGCGATTTGCTTATGTGCCCCATTCAGCACATAATATTGATCGTGTTGCTCAAACTTAGCTGGTTTCCAGTCTGGATGGGTAGTATGGCAGGAACCACAATCCATTGGCAAGCCCAGATTGATGTGGTTGGGGTTTAAACTTGCATTGAAATCATTTTGATGACAAGCTGAACATTCGGTTGGAGTTCCTTTGAACCCAGACTGATGACATGAAATGCATAATGTTTGTGCATGGGCTCCGGTCAGCGGAAACGTCGTTGTGTTATGATCAAATTTATCTTCACCATCTCCGGTAGGATGACATGCAAAACAAGCCTGATCCTGGTAAAAGTATCCCGTGACCATTTGGTGTTCATCATCGGTTTCTTGCTTTAAATGACAGACAACACAACTAATAACTTTGATATCAGTCGGATTGATATGGCAATCCCTGCATTCCATCCATTGGCCTTTGTGTTTGCCGCTGTAGATCGGAAAGTGTTGGCCATCGTGCTCAAAAGTTGAAGGAACCCATTGATTTTCCGTATGACAAGAAGCACATTCTGTTGAAAATTTAAGTGCAAGATGCGCCGGATCCAGCGTGTTATTATAATCTTCGATGTGACATCCCGAACAGGTGTTAGGGGTGTTGATGTAATTTCCTTTATGGCAGGAAGCGCAATCTAAAAGTTTGTGGGCGCCATTGATCTGGTAGATCTGATCGTGTTGATCAAATCGCGCAGGTTGCCAGTCCGGGGCTGTCGTGTGACACTCGATACAATCCATGCTCAGTCCCAAATTATTATGGTTGGGATCGGTACTGTTTTCGAAATCCTGAAGATGGCAGGCCGCACATTCTGTGGGAGTACCCTTAAATCCCAGACTGTGGCATAATTTACAATCGGTAGTGAGGTGCGCCCCGGTGAGAGGGAAAACTGTACTGTTGTGGTCAAACCTGTCCAATTTGTCACCGGTAGGATGGCAGACAAAACAAGCCTGGTCATTGTACCAGTAACCCTGTACATTTTGATGTTGCGGATCGGTTTCATTGCTCAAATGGCAACCTGTACATTTAAACTCCCGGTAATTCGACGGATTGAGATGGCAATCCTGGCAACTCACCCACTCGCCCTGGTGTTTGCCTCTGTAAATGGGAAAATACATGTCATGCTCGAAGCTCGATGGGCTCCATGCCTGTTCTGTATGACACATGCTGCATTCCATCGGAATTCTTTGTTGCGCGTGCGGAGGAGCAACAGTCTGGTTATAATCTTCGACGTGACAAATCCTGCATTCGGTCGAAGTATTGATATAATCGCCTTTATGGCAGGCATCACAGTCCATTGCAACGGCACTGTGCCCACCTTTTAATTCATAATACTGGTTGTGGATATCGAAACGCGCAGGTTTCCAATCGGGATTTGTGGTATGACAAGCCGCGCAATCTTTACTGAGACCCAGCTGGGTGTGGTTGGGGTTTATACTTTGGTCAAAATGCTGCGTATGACAGTCGGCACACAAATGGGATGTTCCTTTAAATCCCGTAAGATGACAATTTTTACAATCGACCTGAAGGTGAGCCCCTGTAAGAGGGAAAGCAGTCATGTTGTGATCGAAATGATCGTCTTTACTACCGTTGGGATGGCAGGCCAGGCAAGCGTAGTCCTGATACCAGTATCCCTGTACAGTGCGATGTTGTTGATCAGTCTCGTTGCTCAGGTGGCAACCAGTACATTTGAATTCGAGGTAATTGGATGGGTTTGTATGGCAATCGCTGCAGGCCATCCACTGATCCCGATGTTTTCCTGAATATATGGGAAAATGCATTCCATCGTGATCAAACGTTGAAGGGACCCAGGCCGATTCGGTATGACAGTTTATACATTCTGTTGAAAGTCTTTGCTGAAGATGCGGAGGGTCTGTTGTGGAGTTATAATCTTCGATATGGCATGCCGAACAGGTGTTGGGTGTATTTGTGTAATCACCTTTGTGACAGGAAGCACAATCGTTTGAAATAAGTTGATGGGCTCCTTTCAAAACGTAATACTGATCGTGTATGGGAAAGGTCGCAGGCTTCCAGTCCGGTTCTGTTGTATGGCATAACTTACAATCGTTAGGTATATTAAGTTTTGTGTGATCCGGATTCAAACTCGCTGAAAATTCGACGGTGTGGCAATCCACACAAATCGTTGAAGTGCCATTAAATCCTTTGGAATGGCACTCTACGCAATTTACATCCTTATGGGCACCGGTCAAAGGAAATGCAGTGCTGTTGTGATCAAATACGGTCAGTTTATCACCTTTCGGGTGGCAGGCGAAGCAAGCCTGATCATTGTAGAAATAGCCATTTACTTTATCGTGTTCTTCATCGGTATCCGGATTGGTGTGGCAAACCGTACAAGAGAATTCTTTGTAATTTGAATTATTCAAATGACAACTGGCACAATCTTTCCATTCACCCTTGTGTTCTCCGCTGTAAATGGGAAAATGATTTTGATCGTGTTGGGTGTAATTGACCGGTCTCCAATCGGGAACCAGGGTATGACAGTCCAAACAATTAGTTCCAAATCCGGCTGTATTGTGTTTTGGATTGGTGCTATTATCGTAATCGTCTTGATGACAGCTTAAGCATTCGGGTGAGGTCTTTGAATAATCCGGATCCGTATGGCAGGCTTTGCATTCGTTGAGATTATGTACACCTGTCAATGGAAAAAAATCATGCTGAATAAATTGAGCATTCCATTTGTTGGAAGCAGGATCATGGCAGGCAGCACAATCATTGCCGTATCCTGCCTTTTGATGATCCGGATTGGACGTTTGTTCGTAATCCTGACGGTGGCAATTGATACAATCATTGCCAATGCGATCAAATCTCAACTCCGTTTCTGAAGTATGACAGGCACGGCAATCGGCAGCGAGATGTTGCCCCAATAAAGGAAAACCATTGGCTGTATGGATGGGTTGGATGTCGTTGACAATCCAGGTCTCTGTGTTGTGACAGCGTTGACATTGGTCACCCACGGTGTTTTGGTGAGGATCCTGGTGGCAACTGCGACATTCTGACTTCAGCTCTTCAAAAACGAGATTTAAATGGCATTGTTTGCAATCGAAGCTGACATGCCGACCTTCCAATTTAAATTGCGTTGAATCGTGGTTGAAGACCATGGTTTTGCGGTCAACAGTCCAACCTGTGGCGGTGTGGCATTGGGCACAATCGAGTTTTAATTTAGGGCCGTGGGGTGATTGTCCGTAAACAAAACCCATAATGAACAACAATCCGGTCAGCGATGACAGTCTTTGCACTCCAATTTATTCAAACGATAATGAATATATGTTTTACCATCTTGGACAATAGCTTGATGACAGGCTTTGCATTCGATTTCTGCATGCCTGCCTTCTAACTTAAATCTGGCAGAATTGTGTTCAAATTTGGAGGGCTTCCATTTCTCATAGCTGTGGCATATTTGACAATCGGTTGTCCCGTTTTGGTCAAACTGCCGGTTATGGATATCCTCGTGACAGCCCACGCAAGTTCGATTCAAAGTTATTAGGTTTTTATAAGGATTCCCAGTTTCTCCCTGCTTTAATTTATGGCACTCCATACATTTAACACTTTTATGACCCCCTTCCAGTGGAAAACCTGTCAAATGGTGTTCAAAATCAATCGTTTGCCAGCTCTCCTCGCTATGGCATGCCTTGCAATTTTTTCCTGGATAATACTTCTCCGGAATGTAAGGTTCGTGTACATCCTTGTGGCAATCCCTGCATAACTCTCCGATATTTCTAAATTTCCAGGTTTTATCTTTCAAATGACAGGAGGAGCAGGGTATTGCCTGATGAGAGCCTTCCAGAGGAAATTTTGAAGCATTATGTTGTTCAAGGCTGTATGAGCTTCCTGAAAATCCCTGCACGGTGTGGCATACCCCACAATCTCTGTAGAATTCGGGTTTCGTAAAGATGCCTTCGTGGTAATCTTTATGACAATCAGCACAATTTTGATGTGGCAAGGGAGTCGTGTAACTTGAAATATGACATTTTTTGCAATCCACCCTGGCGTGTCTTCCCTCCAGCTTGAAATTGGTGAGCGCATGGTTGAACTGGTCGAGTTTTAACTGGGCTTTGAAACCATTTTCATTGTGACATTGGGCACAATTTTCTCCAAATTTTCCTTCGTGCACATCTTTGTGACATCCTGCACAGGCTGCGACTGAAATATTTTGACGATCCTGAAATAAAGCAATCGGAGAACGATCCAGATCGTGGCATTTGCTGCATTGCGTATGTTGGTGTTTGCCTTTTAATGGAAATGCAGTTTTATGATGATTGAAGTTTTTGCCACCGGAAAATTTAGAAAACGATTCTTCCGTATGGCAATCGTTGCAGGTATTGATGGATTTCTTATGAGGGTTTGAATGACAACCAACACAGGTTTGAAAAGATTTGATTTCAAACAACCGCTTTTTAGGATCTGCAAGCTGCATGTCCTTATGGCAAGCTTTACAATCTACGGTCTTGTGTTTACCGCTCAATTTGAATTTGGTCTTCTGGTGATCAAATGCTACGGCAGGCTTGAAGGACTCTGTATTGTGGCATTTTGCACAATCTTTATCCAATGTACCCCGATGTACATCTTCATGGCAACTGATGCACTTTGAATCGAGACCCAGAAATGTTTTTGATTTCTTCTTTAATACCGGATCTTCAATAGAAGCTGTTTTATGACAAGCATTGCAATCTATGCGCTGGTGTTTCCCCGTAAGTTCAAATCCACTTAACGTATGGTCAAATTGTTTTTCATTAAAACGAATGATTTGAAAATTTCGCCCGTGATGGTCGCTATGGCATTGAATACAGGTTTTTGACCTTACTTCCTGACTGTAATGATAACCCTTTCTTTTATCAATTCTAGCTTTGATCTCTTTGTGACAATCCAAACATTTTGCATCCGAGACTTTTTCACCTATCGTATGACATTTCGTGCAATTGAAATTGCCTTCCAGTTCAGCGTGGCCCTTGAATAAATCACCCGGAGACAGTTGAGCCATTAAAATACTGGAAAAACTACATAAAAATGTTATAAGCCCATAAGGTTGGGTAATCCATAATAGCCAGAAAAGGGCATTTCTCCGTTTCAAAATCACATTTTCAGTTCAAATATGTTACAAACTTTTAAACTTCTGCAGTTTTTATTCACTTCTTCCTTAAGAATGTTTCTTCATTGTATATCCAAATCGCTTGCTGATTTGAATTCCTGCTTTTTCCAAAAACTGTGTAGGCAACTCACCACCAGCAAAAATATATACGAGGTCGTTTGGTATGTGCAAAAGCTCTTCGGTGTTGCTCTGTTTTAGTTGGACCTCCCTTTCCGAAATTTGACTTACCTGGGTGTTTAATAAAACTTCAATCACTTGAGTTGTCATAGCCGCTTTTATTTTTTCTGCATTTTTCGGCTTTAACCTGCTGAATTGCTCAGACCTGTAAGATAGCGTTACCTTATTTTGTTCAGCCAACAGCAAAGCGGATTCAATGGCAGAGTCTCCACCTCCTACGACCAATACTTTTTTTCCTGAGATATTTTCAGGTTCCAAAAGCCGGTAAGCTACTTTTTCCAAATCTTCACCCGGAACGTTGAGTCTTCTCGGAGTTCCCCTCCTTCCAATGGCGATTAATACTTTGGATGTGTAGTAGACATCCCCTTTTGCAGTCAGGACTTTAAATTCCTTTCCTTCATTTGAAATGGATTCAACTTTGGTAAACTCCTTAATATGAATATCGTTTTTCGTCAAAACGTTAGTCCACAAATCCAAAAGCTGCTTTTTATTCGTGTCTTTCAACATGACTTTTCCGTGCAGCGGAAGATCCATGGGGTTGGTCATAACTACTTTTGCTCTTGGAAAAGTAAAGACCGTACCGCCTAAACTATCCTGTTCGAGCGTAATAAAATTCAATTTATGTTTTTTAGCAGTGAGAGACGCCGCAATTCCCGCCGGACCGGCGCCTATGATGACCACATCCCAATCAGCTTTTTCTTTTACAAATCCCTCTTTAAGCATGTTTTCAATGGCACTTGTTCCCTGTTCGACGCTATTTTTAATCAAACCCATTCCTCCCAATTCACCGGCGATATAAATACCGGGCACATTGGTCTCATACGTTTGGTGAACATGAGGTAAATCGACACCTCTTTTCTCCGTCCCAATGACCAGTGTGATGGCTTCAACCGGACATGCATGAAAGCAGGCTCCATGTCCAACGCAATTTGAAGCATTGACCAAAGTTGCTCTGCCGTTTACAATACCGAGAATATCTTTTTCCGGACAAGCTTCAATACAAGCACCGCTTTTGATGCATGTAGTCGTATCGATGACGGGGTGTAAGGAAACCGGTTCGAAAATGCCTTCTTCCTTTGCTTTGGCAATTTTAGCCTTGTACCTGGCTGTCGTCTTTTTTTGTTTAAGCAAATAAATGGAAACGACCAATATACAGAGTCCAAATACACTTCCGTAGATAATGAGCTTTTCAATAAAAAGATCCGTGATCAGAATATCCATCGGTATCCAAACATAAGGGTGATTACGACATGAACGACCATGATGATCAGCATGATAAATGCAAAAGGCAAGTGCGCCACGTGCCAATAACGGAACAATCGTTGCATCGTATGTAAACGGTCAATTTTATGATTCAAAGCTATCTCCTTCTTAAACAAATTGATAATCCTATGGTGCTCATTTTTTTTAACACTTAATTCACGCAATACGTTTCCAACTTCCTTCAACTTACTGCGGTCAGCCTTAAATTTCAAATACCATCTCTCCCATAGTGATTTCCCAGAATAGTCATCCTTACCTCTCCAAGAACCGGTCAACAAGCGAACATGGTTCTCATCGATATGAAATTGCTCCTGCAATACCTCAGACATATTTAATTTCAAAGCATTGGCCTCTGCCAGACTCAATTCTCTACCCTCAATAGTTCTGGGTATTTGGATATAAATAAATCGCCCAATGACACCACTGGCAACCACGGCAACCATACTCCAAAAACTGACGGAGACCAGTCCGCCAAATTTAAAAGCCGTATGAAACAATACCAACATAGGTCCCAGTGAACATAAAAAGATATGGAACTCCAGCCAATATTTGAGCCTGCCTAAACCCGACATGGCCTTCACCTTTTTGCGTGCGATGTAAGAAAATACACCAATCAAAATCAGCAACGTCCCAACGATCCCATACCCATGCCCGAACGGACCACTGGGTTTGAGCATAGCGTGATCCTCGTGATAAAACCTTTCAACAACAGGAGTTTGGTAATAGGAATAACCTTTATAGATCAGCCAGCACAAGACGATGATGTTTATGGCGACCAGCGTTGAAATGTAAATAGTGTGTGTGGACTTATTCATTGCTTACATTAAAAACTTGCGGAATACATAAAATATTTCAGAAATGTGTTACTATTTGATTGCAAATAAAATAAAAAAAGGCGAGTGTGACCCCACCTTAAATGTTTTCACAACGGAATGATCCTTATTGTGAATTGCTTCAATTTGTCCTGTAAAATTAATATTTTTGAACAACAAACCAACTCCATATGACAAAAATTTTAGGATTGGATTTAGGTGTGTCTTCTATCGGATGGGCACTTGTGGATATAAACAAATCAAATTCTCAAAATAACAAGATCTTAGGCCTGGGAAGCAGAATTATCCCCTTGTCCGCTGATGAAAAAGATGCCTTTGAAAAAGGCCTTGCCCAAACAAAAAATAAGGATCGCACGCTTAAAAGATCCGCAAGACGTAATCATTTCAGATATAAGCTAAGAAGGGAATTCCTAAGAGATAAACTGAATCAATGCGGAATGTTACCTGATGCTTCCTACTTTAAACTCACATCGATTGAATTATATGGTTTACGATCAAAAGCCATTAATGAAAAAATTTCACTTCAGGAATTAGGCAGGGTTCTCCTCCACATCAACCAAAAAAGAGGCTTCAGAAGCAGTCGCAAAGATAAAAGTGAAGAAACCAATAAATCCGAATATAAACAGGCAATTGAAGAACGAAACCGAAAATTGGATGGCTCCACTATAGGTCAATATTTTTATTCGCTGCTCAAACAAGACCCCAAATTCAGAATTAAGAAAAACATTTATTACAGGGCCAATTACGTAAATGAACTCAATGAGATTTTAAACAAACAAAGTGAGTTTTATCCGGATATAATTACATCCAGGTTTATCGAAGAAATAAGAGATGAGATCATTTTTTATCAACGAAAATTAAAATCACAGAAGCATCTTATTGGAGGTTGCGAATTTGAATCCAGATCCTATAAAAACAAATCGGGTCAGCTCATAAAGGTTCCCGTGAAAGTTTGTCCGGTAAGTTCTCCTTTATTTCAGGAATCTAAAATTTGGCAAACCATCAATAACATTCAAATCAAAAGTATAGCAGATAACAGCTTTATAGAACTCGAGGATGAAATGCGATACCAAATTTATGACTATGTATATTTAAGAGAAAAAACGAATTGGGAACAAATCCTCAAACAATTGGGTATAAGTAAAAATGAGTACCGAACAAATGTCAGAAAGGAAATCACAGGTGATGCTACCCGGATTGCCATTCATAAGGTGATTAAAGAGTTTGATATATCATTGGAAGAAGATTTTTTCAAATTAGACCCTAATGATCCATCGAATGAAATAGAAAATCACAAAGTGATGCGTCTGTGGCATATTTTATATTCCATCGAAGACCCGGTGGAAACTACGAATGCTCTTATGAATCAATTTGGCTTTAAGCCGGAACTTGCAAACAAACTGAGCGAAATAAAACTCAAAGATGGTTTTGGCAATTTATCGTCCAAAGCTTTAAAGAAAATTCTACCCCATTTGAAAAAGGGCAATTTATACAGCGATGCATGCAGTCTCGCGGGATATAATCACAGCAACAGTGAAACCAAAGAAATAAGAACATCTAAAGAATTGAAGTCTATTGATCAATTAGCACTTGTCGAACGAGGATCTCTTCGAAATCCGGCTGTAGAAAGAATTCTGAATCATCTGATCAATTTAGTTAAGGATATTTATAATCAACTCGGGGCTCCTGAGATTATCAGAATTGAGTTGGCAAGAGAATTAAAGCAAAATGCCGAACAGCGCAATCGAACTTTTAGAAATAATAACCAACGCGAAAAAACACATGATAAAATCAGAGAAGAACTTTCAAATTATTCTCTTTTCTCGGGTAAAAGGATTTCAAACCGCGATATCGAAAAATATAAATTATGGGAAGAATTTGACAAAAGGTCACCATATCAGCCCAATAAAGAAATAAGTTTAGCAGAATTGTTTAGCAATGACTATGAAGTTGAACACATCATTCCCAAAGCCCGGCTATTCGACGATTCATTTGCCAATAAATGCATTTCACACGTAAGAGACAACAGGGACAAAGGCAATGAAACGGCCTTTGATTTTATGAAACAACATAGGGCATCGCTGTTTGAACAATATTGTCACTTTATACAGGACTTTTACAAAAGGAATGAAAAAATTAATAAGGTCAAATTTGAGCGATTGATGACTACAAAGGAGAATATACCTCAGGATTTTATAAGCCGGCAATTGAGAGAAACTCAATACATCACGAAAAAGGCCAAAGAAATTCTGAATGAAGTAAACAGGGAAGTATGGATTACTTCCGGTTCTGTAACGGATTACTTAAGACATATTTGGGGATATGACAATATCATTCATGATTTGCATTTTCCTGCATACAAGGAAATAGGTCAAATCGAACAAATTAAAGTAAGACATGACCATGAAATCAAAACCATTGATAAAATCATCAATTGGTCGAAACGCCTAGACCACCGCCATCATGCGGTAGATGCACTGGTCGTTTCATGTACCGATCAAAGCATGATACAGTCCCTGAATACTCTAAATCAATACCTGGAACAAGGTGTAGGCGAAACCCGAAATGAAGCGCTTAAAAGGTCAGGCAGAAAATTCGAAGCACCATTTTCAACACATTCCGTGAGCCAAAAAGTTGAAGAAATTCTTATAAGTTTCAAACCAGGAAAAAAAGTAGGAAGTTATTCAAAAAATAAAGTTGGCGATTTCAGAATTGGCAAGAAACACCTTATACCCAGAGGAAGTCTGCATGAAGAGACGGTATATGGAAAAAATAAATACTACGAAAAGCTTCCGATTTCCAAATTGAAGGAGAACGATCTTGAACGAATCGTTTCGAATGAAATACGGCTTAAAATTCAAAATCATATTGATGCAAATGAGGGTCAATTTAAAGCTGCCTTCTCTAAAAAAGGCTTAGAAAATTTTATACAATCACATCCCAAGTGCGAAGAAATTTCTTTATTTAAGTATGAGTTTGTCACTCGTTATGCCCTGGATCAGAATTTTAAAGTTAAAGATTGCGACTCCATCATAGACTTGAGGGTTCAAAAAATAGTACGCGATAGGCTGGCTTTATTTGGTGATAATCCCAAAGAAGCTTTTAAAGAAATTCAAAAAGAAGAAAACAGACTCTGGCTTGATAGAGCCCGGAATCTATTTGTTGAAAAGGTCACTTGCAAAACGGGATTGAACGATCTGGAATGGGCATCTAGAGGTTTTGTCAAATCCGGAAACAACCACCACATAGCCATATACGAAGACGCAAATGGCCAACTGAATGAAGTTTGTGTGAGCTTTTGGGAGGCCTTTGAACGCAAAAAACAAGGTGGTCAGGTTATTGAAAAAACACATCCTGAATTCGGGCAGTTAAAGATTTCCATGCAGCAAAACGAGATGTTTGTTTTTGGTTTGGAAAAGGAGCAGTTAGAAAAGGCAATTAAATCAAAATATAATTCTTTGATATCGAATTATTTATACAGGGTGCAAAAAATTGCATCAAAAGACTATGTCTTTAGAAAACATTCAGAAACAAATATAGATGACTCTACGAATGCTAAATTGATGAACAAATTTATTAGGGTAAAAAGTCTTGGCAATATGAAAGGCATAAAAGTCAAAATAAATCGCATAGGTGAAATAAGCTTACTGTGAAAATTAGAGAAATTATCAAATTGATTGAACAGGATGGATGGTTCCGCTGCAGGCAAAAAGGGAGTCATGCCCAATACAAACATCCTACAAAAAAGGGTCTGGTAACCATCCCCATTCACCGCTTATCCAATGATATCAGCATTGAAATGGAGAAAAGTATTCTTAAACAAGCACAAATTAATCACTAAATTTGGACGATGTTACAATACACAATCATCATTCAAAAAACACCTGACCATGGCTTTGGGGCCTACGTACCGGATTTGCCGGGCTGTATTGGCATGGGCGCCAGCAAGAAGGAAGTCATTGAGAATATCCGCGAAGCCATCAGCTTTCATTTGGAAGGGCTAAAGGCAGAAGGTCTCGAGATTCCGGAGCCAAGCTCAGAAGCACTTTCCATTTCAGTTTAAGTTTATTTAGAATTGGTATTATTTTGGATAGCTTATCATAGGCAGATTACCTATGATCAAAAAAACCATTTGTATCACCAGCCCCTCCTATCTGAAAACTAAAGACAGACAGCTGCACATTGTAAATTCTGAAAACAATGAATTAAGAGGAAAAATTCCCATTGAGGATATAGGATATCTGATTCTCGAGCATCCCCAAATCACCATTTCACATCCTTTGATCAGTTTACTATTAGAGAATAACAGCGCGATCATTACCTGCAACAACCAGCATATGCCTACCGGCATGTTCTTAAATCTGGATGGAAACACCATCCAAAGCGAGCGCTTCAAAGCACAGATTGAGGCATCAGAACCTCTTAAAAAACAATTATGGCAACAAACGATTCGGGCAAAGATTGAAAACCAAAAGAAAGTGATGAACATTTGGGGTTTGGAGTCTGATTATTTGCAGGTATGCAAAAACAATGTCAAAAGCGGAGATTCAGATAATCAGGAAGCAAAAGCCAGTTATTACTACTGGAGGAGATTGTTTGAATTAGAAGATGGATTTAAAAGAGAACGCTATGGGGATCCGCCCAATCAACTCCTCAACTATGGTTATAGTATACTTAGGTCTGTCATTGCCCGGGCGCTGACGGGTTCAGGTCTGCTCCCCACTTTGGGGATCTTCCATAAAAACAAATACAATGCCTATTGCCTCGCTGATGATATTATGGAACCGTACCGGCCTTTTGTCGATAACCGCGTAAAACTTATGTTGTACCATTCCATGGACATAGAAGCAGACATCAGCAGGGACCAAAAAAATAACTTACTCCAGATACCGGCGATGGATGTTGTCATCGACGGAGAAAAACATCCGCTCATGATAGCTGCGCAACGAACGAGTTCCTCCCTGGCTAGATGCTTCACCGGGGAGATCAAAAAACTCATTTATCCGGAATTTAAATGACGACTCTTGAACGACCGTTTAAATGCATATAGAATCATGTGGGTCTTAGTCTTATTCGATTTGCCAACAGAAACCAAAGAAGAACGAAAGATTTATTCCATTTTCAGAAAACAAATGCTCAAAGATGGTTTTGTCATGTTCCAGTTCAGCATTTATATGCGCCATTGTCCGAGTAGAGAAAATGCCGATGTACATGTAAACAGGGTCAAAAAGATGCTGCCTTCCAAAGGGCATATCGGAATTCTTTGCATTACCGACAAACAATTTGGCAATATGGAAATCTTTTATGGTCGCAAAGAAGCTCCCAAACCTCAATTATACCAACAACTGGAATTGTTTTGAATTGGCAAAATGGGGGTTTCTCACTCTAAAAACAGGCAAATCACTAGTTTTTCCAATGAAAATATTTGCTACAACGCCCATATTTCAGGCTATCCCAAGAACTATGCTGTAGCAAATATAATCAAAGAACAAATTGAAAGCAAAAGAAATGCTGTAGCAAATATAATCAAAGAACAAATTGAAAGCAATTCACAACAATTGAAATAGAGGAAACAGAAAAATTGATGCTGTAGCAAATATAATCAAAGAACAAATTGAAAGCAATTCACAACTAGATGGTAAAGTTACCACATTCCAACAATGCTGTAGCAAATATAATCAAAGAACAAATTGAAAGCAATTCACAACGGCGGCATGAGGCATATTGGCTACGATATTGCTGTAGCAAATATAATCAAAGAACAAATTGAAAGCAATTCACAACACAGCCGTAACATTGGAGGCTGGAACCGGAGCTGTAGCAAATATAATCAAAGAACAAATTGAAAGCAATTCACAACGCACTTGCTCAAAGTATTTCCGATTCTCTTGCTGTAGCAAATATAATCAAAGAACAAATTGAAAGCAATTCACAACAGTTCAAACACGGTGCATTTCTTAACTCCTGCTGTAGCAAATATAATCAAAGAACAAATTGAAAGCAATTCACAACATGATTTGGAAGCTTTGGCCGATCCTGAATGCTGTAGCAAATATAATCAAAGAACAAATTGAAAGCAATTCACAACACACTGCAAGTCTTGAGAAAAATTGCGCATGCTGTAGCAAATATAATCAAAGAACAAATTGAAAGCAATTCACAACAATAAAAGTTAGTCTTTCTTCAATGTGTTCGCTGTAGCAAATATAATCAAAGAACAAATTGAAAGCAATTCACAACACTTCGTGAATCAATCATAGATACCTTTAAGCTGTAGCAAATATAATCAAAGAACAAATTGAAAGCAATTCACAACATTCAGAGAGGAGGAGGAAAAACTAAAAGCGCTGTAGCAAATATAATCAAAGAACAAATTGAAAGCAATTCACAACAAGAATTAAAGAGAAGGATCATTGACCTAAGCTGTAGCAAATATAATCAAAGAACAAATTGAAAGCAATTCACAACTTTGGATATGGTAGAATTTCATATGATGATGCTGTAGCAAATATAATCAAAGAACAAATTGAAAGCAATTCACAACATTCATAAAAGAGAAATTCACAAACCTTTTGCTGTAGCAAATATAATCAAAGAACAAATTGAAAGCAATTCACAACAGCGATGGTGATAAGGGAGATATTTCTGTTGCTGTAGCAAATATAATCAAAGAACAAATTGAAAGCAATTCACAACACTGCCGGAACGATTACATTTTACCATAAGGCTGTAGCAAATATAATCAAAGAACAAATTGAAAGCAATTCACAACACTTGAATATATGGAAGGCGAAGGGAAAAAGCTGTAGCAAATATAATCAAAGAACAAATTGAAAGCAATTCACAACGGACATTCGCCCTCCGTTGGCTCCCGGCTTGCTGTAGCAAATATAATCAAAGAACAAATTGAAAGCAATTCACAACCCCTGAGACGGAGTAGTACGCCCCAGTCGTGCTGTAGCAAATATAATCAAAGAACAAATTGAAAGCAATTCACAACAATGATGGTTGGTATCCGATAGATTTTACAGCTGTAGCAAATATAATCAAAGAACAAATTGAAAGCAATTCACAACAATAAATGAATACGGTCGCTACATTTAAAATGCTGTAGCAAATATAATCAAAGAACAAATTGAAAGCAATTCACAACAGCATTACGCTAAACGACCACGCTGGCACAGCTGTAGCAAATATAATCAAAGAACAAATTGAAAGCAATTCACAACGTTGGTTTATTCCAATGCGTTAAATTGGAATAACAATTAAATTAACAAACTAGGAAAACGGTTTTATTTTTATTATCGATTATCTTTGCATTAATGATGCAAAGTTGTACAAAGCATGATTTGGAAAAGGATACTGGATCCAATCCAGTATTGCAAAAGAGAGGTACCATTTCCGAAAAGTATAAATTCGATGGTGTATTGTTTGTCTTATATTTCAATGACAATGATACCAGCAGTGCTCCAAACAATACTTCTACTGCTGATTCGTTAGGGGCTGCGATTGGTGACACTGAATATAATTTGGCATACTATTCTGACGACCCGGATGTAGCATATATAGAGCCGGTTCCCAACTGGAATGAATCCGATACGACCCCTGAGGAGATTACTCCTGTTTCTTGTATGTTTGCTGAGTTTTATGAGCACAGTAATTATGGTGGATCTTCATTTTGTGTTGACAGTTATTTTGATGATCATGCAGATATCCTGGAATATGGCGTATTGTGTGGAGAAGGATATGGAGAAGGTAATCTTCAAAATCGGCCGTATGGATTAGCTGACAACTGGAATGATAAAATTTCTTCATTAAAAATGTTTGGAGGCGGAGCATCTAAAGCCTGGTATGATTCTAAGGGCTATACTGGTAATGGGACAACTGTAACATTTTATTTATTTAGGGATTCCGGATATCCAACTTCAGGTTGTAAATGTAAAAAGTGGACTAAGCATTTGCCTCCACCAGGATATTCAGCAAATGACTGGGACGTTCCTAATTTGAAAAAAGAAAGATGGGGATTTTTGTGTGCGGATTTGAATGACAGGGTAAGTAGTATCGCTATGATTGGTTGCAAATGTGCTGTTCAAGAAGCTTGCGAACTAATATTGCCTTAATCATGAATAATTATATAATTGCAATTTGCCTTGTTGCTTGTACAAGTGTTTACAGCCAGGTGTCGATTTGGATTTCTCCAGGAGTTAATTATAGTAATTTAGATCCAAGGCTATTTGACCCACTTTTTGCGAAGCAAGAAAAGCAAAATTTGAACTTTACATATTTTCCATATCTTGGAATTGGATTAGAGTGTAAAATTTCGAATAGCATAATTAAGTCTGGATTATTTATAAGTCAAAGAGGGTCAAATTTCAACACTAGATTTCCATTATTTCCAGATAAATATTTTAAAGTTACATATACATTTCTGGAAGTTCCATTTCTATTTGCATATGAGATTTTACAGCCAAATATTGGGGCTCAACTTGGAGTTGTTTTTAATAAAAGACTGGAGACTAATTCAGTTGAATATGATGAAAGAAATCGTTTATATGCTCTTGATTTAAGGACAGGAATTTTTTTTAGACCAGTTAAGAAAATTCAATTTGACTTAAATTATACTATAGGTAATTTTGATAAAATAGTATGGGATATTAGGAACAATTATGTCCATCAAGTTTTTAGTTTAGGAATTAGTTATAGAATCCTGACTTTTGAAAAAAAGAGGCATTGATTTAATTTAGAGGGTCTGTATCATAAAGTTATTGACCCTTTATTAAATTTCCGAATACAACAAAATGGCACTAAAAATTGAGTTGCAATTAGTAATTAAAATATCCAAGCTAGAGCCTGATCTTGTTTTAAATTGATCGAATTGGAATAGCAAATCTTTGGTTAAGTAATTAAACTTTGACCAAAACAAACTTTTCTCGTATAGTTTCCATTCTATTTCTTCCATTTCCAGAATTTCATCCAGGCTATAAAGTTCAATAATTTGAGCTGCAGTAAAGATGGATGATGCAGTGATGGAGTAGAATGTTGATTTTTTAACTTCTGACCTTATTTCCGGGTCACCTATTCCATTTGATGATAGGAAAAATTTTTCGTATTCTTTGGAAACTCCTTGATTAATTAACCCTAAGCGGGAAGTCAATGCCCAACGGATTTGAGTGAGCTGGATTTTGTTGTCATCAATCAGATCTCTTATATCCTTTGTTGAAAGATGAACGACAGCTTTTTTAATGATGGACATGTGTTCGCGTAAAGCTTCTTCAATTGCTATTTCAATATTAGATCTGGATTCGTTGATGATTGCCTGTAAGGCTTCTGTTTTGATCAGATCCGGATGAAACCAACCACGGTGCCGGTATTCAGTAACAAGAGTTCTGTTTTTTAGAAAATGCAAAAAGGCTGGTATTTCTTTTCTCAAATTGTCGAACCAGTATTTGTTGATTTTATCCGGTGGTATGGGATGGATTTTACGGACCCAAAAACGGACCTCGTCACCCGGAATGTAAGCAAAACTGGTTTCATCATTTGTTGATATCCCCACTTTGATATAATTGTCGATGATGTCTGCATCAACACCTTTGTGTTCAATTTTGCCTTTGTCTGATGTGACCAGGCTTTTAAGTTTTTCTACGGTTTCTTTTTTATCCAGAAACGCCTCATCGATATAAACCAGCAGTGATGAAGCAAACAGGGATGTAAACTGGCCGTTAAGCATCTGACTATTTATTGGTTTGACATTTTGTTGAAAAATGGCACCAATCCATTCCCAGAATTTTGTTTTACCGGTACCACGCTGTTTACTAACCAAACTTAGTATAGGAAGAAACTGCGTAGGATCGGTGTATAACAATTGGATATAGTCTAATCCCAGGTCATATTCATTGTAAATTTTACTTTCGAACTGAACAGTCCCGGTGCCGAAAATATGTTTTACAAATTCAATAGTCAGCGGACAATCACCAGCAACCGGGTAATGGCTCAGCTCAAAATACTTGTTGTAGTATTTCATGGCATGTCCATTTATTTCTGCAGTGGCAAATAAATTCAAAGAACAAATTGAAAGCAATTCACAGAAAAGTAATCACTTCATTATTTTTCAAGGGTGACAACCTGCTGAGGATATGGCATTTTAATACCATTGGCTTGAAATTCCTGCAATACAGACAGCCGCAAATCTCCAAGCATTCTTCCTACGGCTTGAACTTCATTAGACCAAAATAATAATTTAAGCGTAACGGAATAACTCTCAAATTCTTCTATCCGGGCATAAGGCTCGGGATGCGAAATGACTTTGGGATGCTTTTTAGAACAATCGACCAGGATTTTCATGGCTTCAATCACATCTGCCCCATGAACCTGAACCGTAATATAATGCCTGTTCACATTTTTTTGGTTAGACCAGTTGATGATTTCGTTTTTTGTGAGCCAGGAGTTGGGAATGATGATCTCCTTTTCTTCTCTTGTTTTTACCAGAGAAGTTCTAAAATGGATCGCAATGACTTCAACCCGCTTATCCCCAACCTGAATCACATTTCCCACTTTTATGGAGCCGTCTATTAACAAAATAATGCCTGAAATAAAATCATAAAACAATCCCTGCAAACCCAAACCAATTCCAATAAATAGTGCTGCAGAACTTGCCAATAGCATGGAGACATCAATGCCAAGCAATCGCAATGTAATAACCACATAAAAAAGATATAATAAGTATTTAATGACTGTAATCAATGTAAATTTCTGGCCTTCATTAAATCTTTGAACCCTGTTAAGCAGTTTTGCTACCGACATTAAAAATATCCAACAAGCCAAACCAATCGCTACAATGGTAAAAATGCTGGACACGGTTAGAGAGAAATTTTCCCTTGCAAATAATTCGTAATTGAAAAATCCACTGATTGTGTTGTTCATATTTTCTGATTCTAAATTTGTATTACATTGGTCATTGAAAAATAAAATGGGTAGTACAATAGACCTAAAATTAATCTTGAGCTTCAGTTAAAAGCAAGAATGTATCGATCCATGTAAAAATAATTCCAATTTTACAAATATTAAATTAATTGTATGGGAATTTACTTCAATGAGTTATATTCTTTCCTTATTTTATAACTATTTATGAATAGTCAGACACTTTCCACTCGTATTCTAATTTACTGGTTGAAGGAAGACAACCCGCCAGCTTATTTGGATAATAACATTTACAGAACAACATGAAATAGTTTTCATACAGCTTGCACACGCTTCAGACTTCAACTGATTTGAGAAATATGAATCAGAATAACGGACTATTTTGTCCGTTATTATGAAAAATGCAGTATCTTTGTACGCAAATTCGGAAAATGATGTTCTCCAAAGCTTGTGAATATGCCTTAAAAGCCAGTCTTTACATTGCCATGCGGTCAGAAGAAGAACACAGGGTGGGTCTCGTGGAGATTTCAGAAGAGATCCAATCGCCGGTATCGTTCACATCCAAAATTCTGCAAAAACTGGTTAAAGCGAAAATCATCGACTCGCAAAAAGGTCCGAACGGTGGATTTGAAATTAAAATGCATAGGGCTGCAAAAACCAGTCTGAGCGAAATTGTTGCCGCTATTGACGGAGATTCCATTTATAGGGCTTGCGCATTGGGATTCTTGCATTGCAACGAAAAAAAACCTTGTCCGCTGCATTTCAAATTCAAAGCATTGCGCGATGATCTCAAACAAATGCTTGAAGAAACCAGTCTTCTCGATCTATCCAAGGACATTCAGAAACGAAAAACTTTTTTAAAATAAAATACATATAAGCATGATCACACTGGACCTTTCTACACCCGCGACCGTTGGTTCATTTGTAGCACGGGATTACCGAACTGCAGCCGTTTTTCAAAAATATGGCATCGACTTTTGTTGCAAAGGCGGAAAACTTCTTTCTGAAGTTTGTAAAAACAAAAATATAAATGAAAATGAACTCCTCCGGGAATTGGAAGACGCATCAAAACAAACTGAGGGACAGCCTCTTGATTTTCAATCCTGGCCACCCGATTTGCTGATTGACTACATCGAAAAAAAACATCACCGCTTTGTCGAACAAATGATTGAAACACTTCCGCCGTTTTTAGACAAGCTTTGCAAGGTCCACGGAGCCCGTCATCCTGAGCTTTTTAAGATCACACAGGAATTTAAAGCTACGGCTGATGCGTTGAGCCATCATATGCAAAAAGAAGAAATGATTTTATTTCCATTCATCCGGAAAATGGTTTATGCCAGGCAACACCAGCTAATTGCAGAAAGGCCTCCTTTTGGAAGTGTCGAAAATCCAATTCAAATGATGCAAAGTGAACACGATCAGGAAGGCGAACGTTTCAGAAAAATATCAGAATGGACGAATGCCTATACACCTCCTGCGGATGCCTGCACCACATACCGCGTGGCATTTGCCATGCTGAAAGAATTTGAAGAAGATCTGCATATGCACATCCATCTTGAAAATAATATTTTGTTTCCTAAAGCCCTGACCATGGAATCTGAGCTGGAATGTTGAATATGTAATTTCGGATATTGTTCATCAACAGTTGCTGTGTGCAACTTTATTGTCGCCAAATCGCAAATTTTTCAACCGACATTTTATTATAGCATCCCTTGGAATGAAGCAAACGGCATCGGTTTCGAATAAGCAATTCATATCTTTTTTGCCCATTTAATAATTAAAAATTCTGAATCTACGGGATTTTTATAATTTCACTTCGCCAATACGAAAAGTATGCGACGTCTACAGCTCTTTTTATCCCTTCTATTCTTTTGTAATTTCATCCTTGCCCAATTACCAGATTCACTGATCCTGGAAAGACAACTCGACAGTTTACTTAAATTATCCAGGGACTTATGCGACGAGGGCAAGTTTGATTCTGCTCATTTGATCACTACGGAATGTGAATCATTCACAACACAACACTTTGGTTCAGTCTCTATAAATATGGGCAAAGTATATTATAATCGGGCATGGGCATTCGAAGAATCCGGAAAATATGAACAAGCTGAATCCTGGTATATCAAGGCTAAAGAAATCACAGCCACCATTAAAGGAACGGATAATATTATTTATGCCGTTAACCTGAATAGTCTCGGAGCACTTTATTTCCAAATGGGTCTGTACAATAAGGCTGAACCTTATTATTTAGATGCAAACCAGATGAAATTCAAAATTTGGGGTCCGGATAATCCAAGATACACAGGAGGTAAGCACAATTTAGGAATCCTCTATCACGAAATGGGGGAATTTGAAAAAGCAGAGGCTATTTTCCTTGAAAATTTGAATACCCAAGCCAGGGTTCTGGGAAAAAAAGACAGGCAGTATGCAGCCAGTTTGAATAGCCTGGCCATACTTTACGATGATATGGGCAATTTCGAAATGGCTGAAAAAAACTACCTGGAGTCAATTTTATTAAAAGAGGAAACATTAGGTGAAGAGCATCCCTCCTATTCCTATAGTATAGAAAATCTGGCGGATCTCTACCTGAAATTAAAAAACTATTCCAACGCAGAGAAATATTACCTTCAGGCGATCCGGATCCGCGAAAAAACCCTGGGAAATCAGCATCCTCATTACGCAACCAGCATTGATAACTACGGCTTGCTAAAAATGCGCTCTAACCAATTGGAAATTGCCGATTCACTTTTTTCCGTAGCATTGAATATTCGCAAAAATTCGGGAGAACAAATGCAGTTGGCCATTGCTTCGAGTTATGAGCATTTCGGTGAAATGCATAAGATTTCAGGCAACTATTCAAAAGCCGAATCGTTCTTCGAACAATCATTCAAAATCAGAAAAGACCATTTAAACCAAAAGCATCCGGATTATTTGAATTCATTGTACCTGCTTGCAGACATTAATGAACTCCAAAACCAATACACAAAAGCCGAAGATTTATTAAAAGAACTTTTTAGATTAAGTCAGGAGAAATTAAAAGAATCCACAGCTTTTCTTTCAGAAGCAGAACTCAATAAATACATGCAATCCTTTTTGGAAAGGGGACACAAATTATGTGAGATGATTGCAGAGCGAAATGCCCATGGAGAACCTTTAGGACAATTGACAGCCTTATGTTATGATTTCTTGTTATTCCATAAAGGCTTTGTAATGATTCAGGCAAGAAAACAAAACACCTATTTTACACAGAATAGCCAGGAAGAAGAGTCCGTCAGAACGTATAAATCTTTCCGCAGAAAACTTAATTCAGAATATTCAAAACCCCTGGCCGAACAATCTGAAATTGCTGAACTGGAAGCACAGGTAAATTTATTGGAAAAGTCGATTGCAAAGCTGATTTGGGATAAATCCGAATTCACGGAATTTCAGAATTGGAAAAGTGTGCAAGCAAAATTAAAGGCGGAGGATGCTGCATTGGAATTTCTGAATTTCCCAAAAATAGCTGATGTCAATCAATCCGGGGAAAGTTATGCTTGCCTTGTGTTGAAAAAAAATTCGGAATTACCTGTATTTGTACCCTTGTTTGAGAAGTCCACTCTGGATTCCATGTGGGGCGGCTTGATTTCTGAAGGCTCTGTAAACAGGAGGTTGGAATTTGTAAACGATCTGTATACCTATTCCGGCAGAGGTGCTATGCCCATGCAACAAAAGAAAACCAGTTTGTACGAATTGATTGTTCTGCCATTGAAAAATGAATTGAATGGAATAAAAAATATTTATTTTTCACCTTCTGGCCTTCTGCATCAAATAAATTTTCAGGCCATACCTATTTCAGACAATAGCTTTGCTTCTCATCCAAAAGTTGCAGATGGAATGACGGTTGCCGATATATTTAACATTTTTCAATTATCCAGTACCAGGAATATTGGCACTGGTGGCGAAAGAAAGAAAGAACAAAGCTCCGCGGCGTTATTTGGTGGAATTGTCTATGATTTAAAACCGGATAGCACTATTCAAAATGAATTAGTGGCTTCACGGGGAGAAGGATGGAATTATCTTCCCGGAACAGAAAGGGAAGTTTCTGTGGTTAAAGAATTGTTTCAGGATACCCGATTGGGGTATCGTGTTTATTCAGCTCATGATGCCAGTGAACTGAATTTTAAAAAATTGCCTGGCGATGGGCATCAATCTCCAATTTTAATCCATCTTGCAACGCATGGTTTTTTCTTTACCGATGGTTTAGCGAATTTATCTCCACAAGCACTGGCTTTTATGAACAGTCAAAACCCGATGATGCGTTCGGGGCTCATCCTTGCAGGTGCCAATGAAAGATGGACTAAAAACGAAGCTCAAACTAACAATTTATTGAATGGTGAAGATGGGATTCTTACCGCACTTGAAATAAGTCAAATGAATTTGTTAAATACAGATTTAGTTGTTTTATCAGCATGCGAAACCGGACTTGGAGCTATAAAAGCATACGAGGGAGTCTATGGGCTTCAGCGCGCTTTTAAAATTGCCGGAGTTAAATATGTCATCATGAGTTTATGGCAAGTTCCGGATAAGCAGACAGGCATGTTAATGACCCGTTTTTATAAATATTTATGCGAATGGTACCGCGATCATCCCGATACATTCGCAGTTGGAATTCCTCAAGCTTTTCAAAAGGCTCAAAAGGAGTTAAGAGATTTGGGACTTGATCCCTATCAATGGGCTGGCTTTGTCCTTGTAGATTAAATTCTATTTTCGGTTTACTTCAAATCCAATCCATTGCCAAACCTTTCATCGGTTCAGTGCATCGCACTTTGACTGCCAAAAGTTACTTTTAAAGTGGATTCCAATCGATTTCTCATTCTGAAACCTATCTTTAATGTCCACTATCTTTATCTTCGCCTTTTAATCAGAAATTATGTATTTTACTTTAACTGAAGAGCAGTTGGCCGTACAGGAGGCCGCCAGAGAATTTGCCCGCCGGGAATTATTGCCGGGTGTTATCGAAAGAGATTCCAAAATGGTCTACCCGAAAGAGGAAGTTCGCAAAATGGCCGAATTGGGCTTTTTAGGCATGATGGTCTCCCCGGAGTATGGTGGTGGAGGCATGGATACCATTTCCTATGTTCTGGCCATGACTGAGATCTCGAAAGTCGATAATTCCTGTTCTGTCATCATGTCGGTCAATAACAGTCTGGTTTGCTGGGGTTTGGAGAAAATGGGAACAGAAGAACAAAAACAAAGATATTTACCTAAACTGGCTACCGGCGAATGGATTGGAGCTTTTTGCCTTTCTGAACCCGAAGCAGGTAGCGATGCAACAGCTCAAAAGACCATGGCCGTAGATTGCGGCGACCATTACCTGCTGAACGGAACCAAAAATTGGATCACCAACGGAGGAAGTTCCAATGTCCATCTGGTTATGGCCCAGGCTGATCCTGGTAAGGGCAGCCGGGGAATATGTACTTTTATAGTCGAGACCTCCTGGCCCGGAGTCGTCATCGGTTCCAAAGAAGACAAACTGGGTATCCGTTCTTCCGACACACATACCATCATGTACAACGACGTAAAAGTGCCCAAGGAAAATCTTCTGGGGCCTGCCGGCGATGGATTTAAATTTGCCATGAAAACGCTAACAGGTGGACGTATTGGCATAGCTTCACAAGCATTGGGAATCGCCTCAGGTGCTTATGAACTGGCCCTCAACTACGCCAAAGAACGCAGCACCTTTGGAAAACCCATAGCTCAGCATCAGGCCATCGCCTTTAAACTGGCTGACATGGCTACAGAGGTTGAAGCTGCTAAACTCATGGTCCTCCGTGCAGCCTGGATGAAAGATCAGGGTATGGATTTTACTACCGCCGCTAGCATGGCTAAACTTTATGCTTCAGATGTGGCTATGCGTCAAACCGTAGAGGCCGTTCAGATTCATGGCGGATACGGCTTTGTAAAAGAATATCACGTAGAGCGCCTGATGAGGGATGCTAAAATTACCCAGATCTACGAAGGAACTTCTGAAGTGCAACGCATTGTTATATCCAGAGCGATTTTACAGGGGCAGTTGTACCAGCCGATGTGGATTGAATAGAAGGCGGAAGGCTTAAGGCGGAAGGCTTAAGGCGGAAGGCTTAAGGCGGAAGAAAGAGAGCTGGAAGTTCAAGGTTACTAACGAACGTTAGTTTTTGAAAAGGGGGATGTTGGATTTTTGTCCCGATAAAATAAAGGGAATTATTTCTTTATTAAAATATTATGCAATTTTATCGGGATTTTGACTTTTTGACTTTTTGACTTTTTGACTATTAAATTTTACAAATTATAATGCATTAACTATTCTCCATTAACTATCATCTAACATCTAACATCTATCATCTAACATCTATCATCTAACATCTATCATCTAACATCTATCATCCAAACTCAATGTTCGAAAAAGCCTGGTATATAGGTTCGTTTGCAAAGATTCCCGTAAAAATTCACTGGACTTTTTTACTGATTGTCTTATACGTCATCGGAACCGGACTTTCTGAGGGTGCATCCAACAAAGAAATTCTCATCGAGGTCTGCTTCATTCTTACCATGTTCATGTGTGTGGTTCTCCATGAATTTGGACATGCATTGACTGCCAAACGCTATGGAATTAAAACGGAAGACATCATTTTACTTCCAATTGGAGGTGTGGCAAGGTTGCGAAACATGCCTGAAAAGCCCATACAGGAATTGGTGGTAGCCATCATGGGGCCCATGGTCAATGTCGTGATTGCGCTGTTGCTTTTTATAGTGCTCAGCGCGACCATGGATTTTAATATTTTGAATTCCGGATTTCTGGAATCCATTCATTTTGGAAGCTGGTCGGGATTTTTACCACTGCTGATGCTTTCCAACATCATGCTGGTCTTGTTTAATATGATTCCGGCTTTTCCTATGGACGGTGGCCGCGTACTGAGAGCCTTGCTGTCCATGAATTTCGGAAGATTGAAAGCCACCCGCATTGCATCCCTGACCGGCCAGGCCATTTGCATTGTACTCATTGCTGTAGGATTGTATTACGGAGCCTATACGCTGGCTTTGATTGGTGTTTTCATTTTTTTCAGTGCCTCTCAGGAATATCGTTCAGTGGCTATGGATGCAGCACTCAAAAATAAAACCGTGAGAAATTGTTACCAAAAAGATGTCCCTGTACTAACCGAATACCAGGATGTGAAGTCTGCATATGAATTTATCATGCATTACCCCTACCAGTATTTTCCCGTCATCAACCTCCTGGGCAACTACAGCGGTTGGGTCTCATCTCAACAGATCAAAAACGGAATCAAACAAAATCCGGAATTGAAAATTTCCGACATTTCCCATAAAACTCTTTTGAGTATCCATCCGGATACTACCCTCACCAATGCCCTCTACAACATGCAAGGTTCTTCTGAAATGTTGCTCGTCTCCGAGAACGAACAGGTGTTAGGAACGATTGACCGGTTTTCGATTCAGCAGCTTATGTCTGGAATGGAATGAATGGCGCAAAGCTTAAATGCAAATAAAGCTTTTTAGAATGTATTCTTAGCATTATATAATTTACAAATAGCTTTGAGCTCCTTCGCTTTAAGCTTCCCTATCATTCCCTTACAAACCCTACGGGCATAAACTCGTCGTAATCGCCGGCAATCATGGGAGTTTGAACGTTACCGGTATATTCGCGGACATTTTTGTAGATGTATTCAAATAATTCCTTGAGCACTATGGTTTCATCGCCATCTGAATCAGCTTCGCCCTTTAATCCACGGATTAAAAAATGCGAAAACACGCCTTGCCTTAATCCCCCGTCCTCTAAAGAATATTCTTTGCTTTTGGATGACATCACAAAAGCTGTTCCTCCTTTGCTTTGAGCCAGGTCTTCGTAAAAATGCATGAGTGAAGAAGAGAAAGAACCCTTTTGTGCCAGTACACTTCCCGAATGGCAGGCATCGATGAAGCAGATTTTATTCTTTGCCCGGCTCTTGTTGATGATGTCTTTTACTTCATCGTGTTTAAGTATATTTTGGATTCCATCGTAATCGATAGGCAAAAATGTACCTTCCAGTCCATGACCTGAATAGTAAAGCATGACTACATCGTTTTCATCTGCACGCAGAAAAACCTGATTCAATGCAGTCAGGATGGCATTTCGATTCGCATCTTCGTCAATCAATACTTTGACCTGTTGGTCTTTTAAAGCACCTCCTTCCGGACTTTTCAAAAATGCATAAATTTTATACGCATCGTCGTCTGAGTATTTTAAAACAGGCATGTGCTCATACCTGGCGATACCGATGATCACTGCCCAAATTTTGACTTCTTTACTGTAATCCACGGGAACCTTGGCATCGAAAATAAATTCCTTTCTCCTGCTCAATTCTTTCACCGCTTTCCCCTGATCCCAGATGGCACCATATATTAAACCCGAAGTAAAGTACATGATCCCTTCGCCGTGCGGGGCATGATTGCTCCATTCGCCTTCGTAACGGTCGCCATTAGAATAATAGCAAGTACCTGATCCAACAGGTTCGCCGTCGCGAAAAGAACCCACATATTTTGACCCATCTGCATATTTGAAAACACCGCGTCCGGATTCACAAAATGTAAGATTGCAGTCGGGTAAATCCGATTCGTTTTCCTGATTGTTTTCTAATGCTGATGGCTTAGCCGGATTTTCATGAACTTTAGCGGGTGGTGTTTCCTGTACCTTATTTTCTACAGCGATCTCAACTTGCTGTTCTTTAGAGCTCTCTGTTCTTTCTTGCACTTTTTCTTCTGTTTTTTGCATTTCGCGCGGCACATCTCCAAAAAATCGATCGACATCGGAATTATCTTCAACCACATCGTTGTCGCTTGAATCTTGTGCAGAACCAAATATTTTATCAAAATATTCGTCTTCTTCTGTGAGCTTGGGTTTCGGATTTTCTACGATTTTTTCGCTGTTGTCAGTGCTGACAACAACTTTATGATCCGGCTGTTGCTGATTTGTCGTCGCAACAACAGATGTTGGTTCAAATTGTGGCTCCTGTTTCTTTTCATTCAAATGGACCATTTTATCTGTGTCCCATTCAGCCGCCACTATTTTGCCACTTGCATCGTGAAATTCTCCTGAACCATGCTTTTTACTGGATTTCCATTGGCCGCTGTAATAAGCTCCGGATTTATAGTATAAAGTACCATATCCGGTGAACAATGCATTTTCGAAATCGCCTTCGTAACGTTCTCCGGTTTTAAAATAGTAACTGCCTTTACCATGAGGCTTGTTTGATTTCCAATCCCCGAAATATTTGTCGCCCCGGCCGAATTCCATGGTTCCTTTTCCTTCCATGAAGTTCCTGTTGAATTGGCCCGTATAGACGTCTCCATTGGCAAACTCCATTTTACCTTCGCCATGCCTGGCATCTTTTTGCCACTCGCCCAGGTATTTATTTTGATTTTGATAGTAATAAATGCCTTTTCCCTCGCGGAGTCCGGAGCGGAACTCACCGGTATAGCGACTGCCGTCGGCATAACTCATGGTGCCAAATCCCTGGATGCAATTGCCTCGCAGGCAGACCTGAGCAGATAGTTCAAGTGAAAACAGGAATCCACATAAGATGAAGATGTTCGTATTCATGTTCGGACTGTTTTTAGGTAAAGCTCCGGCTCATAGGCCAATTTATATTAAATAAAAAGCTAATATATAAAATATTTATTTTAACTGCTTAATTACCTTGAAAACACAAATTTGATGCGTATTAGTATCTTTGCGGCCTAAATATTTCGTTAATATGAAACCATATCTTTTCGGGCTGTTCATTTTAGCCCTCGCAAGTTGCAAAAATGAGAAAGCAGCCGAAGCTGCAGGCGAAACCAATCAATCTGGTGTATTGGCCTACTATGGCGACAGTATAAGCATAGAAGGGGCCCTTACTGTTGAAGAAACCATACAGTCACTGGCTGCCAATGACAGCATTATGACTTCTGTAAGCGGTTATGTGACCAGTGTTTGTCAGAAGAAAGGATGTTGGATGGTGCTCAGCCAGAATCCGGACGATTCTACCGGCCTCTTTGTAAAATTCAGAGATTATGAGTTTTTCGTCCCGCTTGATTTCGCCGGAAGTAAAGTGATCATTAAGGGTAAAGCGTTTAAAGAAGTGACCACCGTCGATGAATTGAGACATTATGCGGAAGACGAAGGAAAATCTCCAGAAGAAATTGCAAAAATTACAGAACCATCGGAAGAATTGAAATTTATGGCCGATGGTGTGGCGCATATCGAAAACCCTGCAAAATAATTTGAACTGTAATTTCATAAATGAGCTCGTGAATTTTCTTTAAATTTTTACAAGGAAAATCGGATTTTCTTCGTTTCGTTCATGAATTTATATTTATTCAATTATGCCTAAAACTTCCATTTCAGAATTGTTGGGTAACCAATCGGCTTACTATCTGGATCATGTTTGTAAAACCATTCCAAAATCATCCTTGCATCTTCCCGGAAAAGACCATCTGGATAAAATCTGGTCGGTCAGCAACAGATCCAATCAAACCATTCGCAATCTTGCTCAGCTTCATGATTCCGGACGACTGGGAGGAAGTGGTTATGTAAGCATTTTACCGGTTGACCAGGGAATTGAACACAGTGCCGGAGCTTCGTTTGCTCCAAATCCGGATTATTTTGATCCGGAGAATATCGTTAAACTTGCCATTGAAGGAGGATGCAATGCCGTGGCTTCGACCTATGGAGTCCTCGCAGCGGTTTCCCGCAAATACGCACATAAAATTCCATTCATTGTCAAAGTCAACCACAACGAACTTCTGACTTATCCGAATCGTGCCGATCAAATCATGTATGGTGTGGTGGAAGACGCATGGAACATGGGTGCTGCAGGAATTGGGGCGACTATATATTTCGGATCTGACGAAAGCGCCAGACAAATTGTGGAAGTTGCCGAAGCTTTTGAACATGCGCATCAACTTGGAATGTTCACCGTTTTGTGGTGTTATCTGCGAAATTCATCTTTCAAAAAAGACGGGGTCGATTACCATGCATCTGCAGACCTGACAGGACAAGCCAATCATTTGGGTGTAACGATACAGGCGGACATCATCAAGCAAAAACTTCCAACCAACAACGGTGGATACACCGCTTTGAATATGGGTGGCTCTTCTTATGGGATAACGAATCCAAAAATATACAGCGAACTGACCAGCGATCATCCGATAGATCTTTGCAGGTATCAGGTTGCCAATTGCTATATGGGCCGGGTTGGATTGATCAATAGTGGCGGAGAATCCAAGGGAGCCAGCGATCTATACGAAGCTGTGGTCACCGCAATCATCAACAAGCGTGCCGGTGGAATGGGTTTAATTTCCGGCAGAAAGGCATTTCAAAAACCACTCAAACAGGGAATTGAATTATTGAATGCCATACAGGATGTTTATCTCGATAAAAAAATAAACATTGCCTGATCGGTTCCAATCATATTCTTAATTTCAAAATAAGGCCTGAATGAGCAATTATTAAAGGGGTCAGGTAAAATATATGGGGATTAAGTTGAAATGAAGCAATTTTGGTATCTGAAATAGATAAAATCAGTATGTCCAATTAGTAAACAGATCAGAAATTCAGATCGGCCTTTTTCATTTTAGCTAAAACTGATTTAAAAAGCGTTAAGAACAAAATACTGTTTGAGCTCGCTTAAAGCTATAATAAATCCTTTTTGACAGATAAGCAAAGGGCCAACACGGCAGATCAAGGCGAGTTTATTTTGTTTAGCTTTTTAAGTCAGTTTTAGCGTTAAGAAATGAAAACATATATAATAATAACAGGTCAGCCGCTTCGCGGTTCCTTCACTTCGATGTCCTTTGTGGACATCGATACGCCTTACGGCGTAATCGTTCAGTCATGTATCAAGACAAAAAAGAACAATGAATCTTAGGAATAAGTGAAAGTCAATTGGATAATTTTGGGCTTTTTGAATCCGTGAATTTATTTAAGAATTGACGTCAAAGCTGATTTCTTCCCATATTTTTGATTTGATCCTATTAAAGTCTGTTGTACTTGAAATTGCACAACTGTGATAGCTCAATTCGCTTAAAGAGAAAAGTAAGTCTAATTAAAGTATTGTACCGGTTTCCATATCATCAAACCTGATAAAACAGTACTTGCATTTGAAATTTCAAGTGAGCAAGTCCATTCTTATTTCTTCAAATCTATAAGAGCTACATTCCTACCGATGACCCTGCCTTGTTTGACACCTTGAGCTATGGCAGGCCTGTAATGAATCCCTCCATACAACCTCGAGATGGCAGTTTCTTCGGCAAGATCTGCAAATGAACTGAAGGTCCTGGGACTTCCATTGATATCATTTCTGGAAACATGCGTATTGTCTGTAATTGTATAGTGATAGCCAAAATAATGCTCAAGCACTGTCATTGCAGCACCTGTTTGAACGGAATGACCACTGGTGTGTTCCGGAAATGGAGGCGTTGGTAAAATGGTCGCGAACTGCGGGTCAATAAATTTTTTAATATAAGTTACCGGCCTTACCAAATTATACGCGTATTTACATTTCCAGCAGGACACGAAAGCATCGTGCACCGCCATGCCAACTTTGGAAAATACTTCAGCGGCCATAGCCAGATCTGCATTTTCATTTTGAAGTACAATCGTTGCTATAGACATGGAGTGCCCGGGTGGAGTGCTCGTTATTCCGGGATCATCGCTCCAAAATTTAGCAATATCAGATTGTTCTGCAGTCACATTTAAGACCGCTATATAGACTTCATTGGCTTCTAAATAAAAGACACTTTTAGGATCTGTTGAATAGGTGGTAGGTTGAATAAGAAGATTATCACTGGCGTTCGAACTAACGAATGTTCGTACGTCTCCCCAATAAGGCTGTAAGGGCTTTTGATTAGGAGCTGTAGGTTCCCACTTGCCTGGTATATCTGGTACCGTATAATCCGGAAAATTATTCAAATACGCTTCATCCTGATTGTCTGTTTTTGAATAGTTGTAGACTGCTTCAGCCACTTTTTTCCCAAAATCAACAGAACGATCAATAATGGTCTGATCGGTTTCAGAAGATTGGGCAATGAAACTCTGCTCAAGCTGGTCAATAGCCAACTGATTTGCAGCTGAAGTCGTTTTAAATAAATTTTTCATCATGTAGGCCATGGCTGCATTGGCAGACAGCCCCCAATCGTATTGCTGGTTGGCTTCTACCGCCGGTAAACCAGAGGCATTGAAATTTTGGATCAATCCGGCATACGATACGTTTTCTTTTATTCCAGGGACGACAGATTCATACAAAGCAAGTGCAGCATATCCATAGGCTCTGGCCGCTACAGGGGGTGTAAATCCCGGAGTCGTTTTGACGAGTTCACGCTGCAAAGTCACCCATTGAAGGGCAACATCTGCCGGATAATCGGAAGCCTGGTTGAGTATAAATGGCGTTGCGAGGTCTTCCTTACAAGCCTGGAAGGTAAGCAGGAACCATCCCAGTATAACATAAATGATGTAGCGCATAAACTTGATTTTCAACAAATATATAATCTTAAACCTCACTTGTCAATAAAAAATCGCAATATTTTAGAACTCACAAGTGCAGGTTGATGCATGTTGTTTTTATATAATATAAAAAAACCCGATGCTCAGTACTGTATTCATTGGCACCGGGTGAATCTCGTTCGTTGACCTTTTATTAATTCGGTTTCAAACTTCCTTTAAATTCGTAATTGATGTTATCCTGGCCCTCCTTTCTCCAGACAAATTTTCCCTCAATTGTGTTTTGAGAATAACTTCCTTCGAAATCGATCTCGCCTTCAGACTCACTTTTGGTGGTACATTTAAAGCTCAGTTTTCCATTAACCAATTCCACTGTATAAGGCGCAGGACTAAATCCATATTGATGGCATGCTTCTGAATCCATCTGACCATTTGCAAATGAAACCACATCCGGATCTTGCTTGTCTGGTTTACCTACTTCCCAGGCACCAATCTGAAATGTTTTACCATCCAGACTTTCGGCTTGTTTTTGAGTACAGGACAACAGACTTAATACCAGCAGACTTGTTAATAAATGAAATACTTTTTTCATAATCACAATCATTTAAATTTTATTAAAGTTACCGTTTTCTAGAAACTTCAACAACAATGGCTTTGATGGTGTTTTGGGTTAAGTTCCTTGCAGAGTGCCCTTCTGAGGGGAACACACCTCCAAAACCGCTTTGAAACTCCAGCGTCTCCTTTTTTCCGTCGGCATGGGTGATCTCAAGTATACCCGGAGTTAATACATAAACAGCATGATCCGGATGTTTATGAAAGGCAGCTGACTCACCGGGTTCGAATTCGATCTCAAACAACCGTATTCCAAGCGTATCCGAAATTAGTTTGTAAACATTAGGAGCCGCTTTCGCAACATCCTGTGCTTTCAATTCGATACCAACTGACGATAAACAAAGTACAAAAACAGGCAATAGAAATTTAAATACATTTTTCATAACTTAATTTATTTTAATGACATTATTAATAAAATCTTTTTATTGAATCTTACTTCAATATGTATAACCATTTGGAAGTTATGGCATTCCAACTACATCTCAATTTCTTTGAGTATTTCCCGCGATGAACTTTCCACAAATGGCTTAAATGTTGCATACCAGTTTTTCCAATTGGGTTTTTGCATTTCATTAAACATGGCATTTTCATATTCGCTTAATGACGAAAACCGTGCTTCGAGTATGAGTCGATAAGCATCACCGGTAAAATCGCTTAAGATCCTGAATGATGCTGGTTCAAACAACTTTTCTTCAAAAGCCTTTTTAAGCGTTTGACTAGCCTCCTTGAACATACCAAATTTCAATCTGAATGTGTCTCTAACGATGAACATAAGTTTGTTTTTTAATGATACAAAGATTGGGTGACTTTTAGTTCGGGGCAATCCCATGTATATGGGAATTTGGATTAGCCAAATGGAGATTGCCTGCCAGTATGCTACCGCAAAGAAACGGGCTCAATGGAACAAGAATAAAGTTGTATTGGTCTAAGAAATGGGTTCACTTCTTCAGATGATTCATAATCCCGGGCGAAATACTTTGGCAGCCGCCTCAGTGGCAGAATGTACCTGGAGCTTTTCGTAGATCTTCTTGATATGAGATCGTACGGTTTCGACGGAGACAAAACACTTGTCAGCAATCATTTTATAACTGTGGCCGGTTGTAAGTAACTCTAAAACCTCCATTTCTCTTGGGGTAAGTCCAAATTCATCTGAAGGCTTGACATTTTTCTTTTGAAATGCCTCGATAACTTTACGGGCTATGCTGGAAGTCATAGGAGCACCTCCACTGAGTACATCCCTGATGGCATCAGGAATTAATTTCAATTCTGTACTTTTCAAAAGATAACCTGAAGCACCATTGCAAATGGCTTCCATAATTTTATCGTTATCTTCAAAAACTGTGAGCATGATAACGGGTATTTGCTTATTCAGAATTCTGACTCTTTTCAAACCTTCCAGGCCATCAACACCATTCATCGAAATATCCATGAGCAATACAGATGGATCAAATGATTTTAAATGTTCTGTGATGTGATTGCAGTTTTCAAACGTTCCGCAAACCTCAAAATCCTCAACCCAATTAAGCAAATCTTTCAGAGACTGCCTGTAGTATTCATGATCTTCATAGATGAGGATTCTTATTTTTTTCATTATTCAAAAATATGGAAAATATTCAAAAGGTTTTCAATTTAAACTCCAGAAGGAATTACAGGTTTACAATTTAACTGTTCCCATTGCGTAGCTTAAAAAAAGATCTATCCTATCCATTTTCCTTTTCCGATAAACTGATTTTTATTTTTGTACCATTTCCTATAGAAGTATCCAAATGAAATTCTGCACCCAAATCATCCAAGCGGCTTTTCATATTTTTTAATCCATTTCCCAGTTTAGCAGTGGTCGGGTCGAAACCGATCCCGTTGTCATTAATTTCCAAAACAATTTTATGCTGTGAAATCGAAAAAAGGATAGAACAATATCCCGCTTTTGAATGCTTGGCAATGTTGTTGAGAATCTCTTTATAGACCATTAAAAAATCCTTCCTGACATCCAGGGGTATTGCTTTTCCTGAAAATTGACCGTTTACTTCAAACTTAAAAGGTATTTGGGCTGCTTCTAAAAACTGAGAAGCATACAATCGCATGCGATCAGTCAATTTTTCAATTGAATCGTTTACCGGTTGCAGAGACCAAATGATCTCACTCATCATTTCCATGGAAGACTTGGAAGCATGTTGAATGCGTTCCAGGAATTTTTCCCGCAATGGATTGTCCATGGAACTTTCCAGCATCATCTTACTCGTTAATTGAATTCCACTAATGCTGGATCCCACCTCGTCGTGAAGATCCCTGGCAATTCTAAGGCGCAATTGCTGGATTCGCCTGGCTTCCAGAAATTTTATACGCAGGTAAATTATGCTTATCGCAAGTATAATACCAAAGATCGAAATTATAAAATACTGCGATTTCCAAAATGGAGGAAGAACGCTTAAAATAAGACGGTCTTTACTTTCAAACCACTGGCCATCGTAATTTGCAGCTTTCATCCGGAGCACATACTCACCCCCTTTCAAATTTGTAAAATGCACTTCCGATCTGTTTCCGGTATAGATCCAATCATCGTTTAAGCCCTCGAGTTTATAGGCATAGTTCATCCGGCTGTTGTTTGTAAAATCAATAGCCACAAAATCTACCGAAAATATATTTTGCCGGTAATTTATTTCCACAGGAATCAATTGACCATTCAGACGATTTAAAGGAACATCTTTCCCATAAATCTGAAGATTGGTTATATAGATTTCAGTTGTTTGCTTATTTCTATCGAGCATCGTAGGGTTGCTGATGCTGATTTTACTATGGGTTGAGAAAAGCACTCGGCCATTTTTACTCAGGCAGCTTGCTCCTTCCATCCGGTTTCCTGCAAGTCCGTCCATTTGCGAGAATACCCGGAAACTTCCATCGCTTTGATTAAAATAACACAATCCCCTGCTGGTTGCAAGCCACAAATTTTCCTTGTCATCAGCGGTGATGGAAGATATGTGATTTGCGGGCAATCCTTCATGCGTGGTAAAAGTTCGAAATCTGAAATTCTTTACATCCAAACGAGAAAGCCCGTTTTCTGTGGCGATCCATATCATGCCATCTCTGTCTTCATACAGGTCGAAAATGCTGTTATCGGGAAGGGTATTACTTTCCTTTTTCGAATGTTTGAAATATGTGAATCGATTTTGAACCGTATTCAACATACTGAGTCCGCTGTTTTGAGATCCCAGCCAAATATTTCCCTTGCGGTCCAGCAACATGCAAAATATGGTATTATCCTGTATGCTCTGATCCCCCGATAGGGAGTTGTACCGGAAATTAATACAAGAATTCCCATCCAAAGAAATTCTGAATAATCCCTCCGATGAAGTCGCAATCCAAAAGTAACCTCTCGGATCAAAGATTAATTTTCTGGCAGAACTGAAAAAACAAGGCTCTTTGATTTGCAGCTGGCGGCATTGGGCTGTTCTCCTGTTGTAAATCAATATCGAATGATGAAGCAAAATAAAAAGCGAATCTCCGGCTTCGTGCAATTCATATACACGTTGCCCTAATTCGCAACTCGTATTTTTGCCAAACCTCAGAATGTGTTCAATTTTACCTTGCTCCAAATGCATCTTCATTAAACCCAGACCGGGTACTGTAATAAAAAAACTTTTTCCATCAGCCTGACTCTGGTCTTCATGTATTTGGTAAGGCATTCTGTACACCGATTTTTCATCGCTGAGCACAGGAATGTCGATGGTTGTAAACCTGTGGGAACTTCTGTCGTAACGGTTCAAACCATTATTACTGGCAACCCAGATGATTCCGTCTTTCGCAATCAGGATATCCTGGATATAATCATCCAAAAGACTGAATCCGTTTTCAGGATCGTGCTTAAGTTGATTTACAAATTTCTGAGTGGAAGGTCGGAACCAAAAGACTCCTGCACCAAATGTTCCAACCCACCAAAGGTCTGGCTCGACGATTCCTAAAGATGTTACAATATTAGCTCTGATATCAGTGCTGAATTTATTTTCAAAATGAAGAATGCTCGATTGTAAACCAGGATTTGTAGTGATGAGGTTTAAACCACCCATCCAGGATCCAAGCAAGATGGTATCCTGGGCTAGGGGTACAATAATCCTGCTGGTCGTTGTGCTGGCGATTTTTTTTGAAACAGGAGAATGTACTTCCATAATTTGTATATGGTTTGTGCATAGATCCAGGACATAAACCGTACTTTGATTAGTCCCGATAAACAAATGATCATTTTCATCTGCATAAACAGACTTCAGTGCAATGGAAGGATCATTGGAAACAAAAAAAGATTGAATTGAATGCCCACCATCCAACAATAAATGGACTTTAGTTTTGGTGGAAAACCAAACTCTGTTTTGCTTATCGACATGCAAAGCATGCACTCTGAACAGATCGAGCGATTCAATATTATCCGGTAAATCAATTCTGAAGAACCGGTCTACTCTGTAATCGTAATAACACAAACCTCCATTGGTAGCCACCCATATCCGGTTGGTGCGATCCACCTTGAGATCATTGACTATATCGTTGACCAGACTTGATGGATCGTTTCTATCGCTTTGAAATCTTTTTATTTTTCTTCCATCATACTTTGCCAGTCCATCTGCTGTTCCCAGCCAAATAAACCCCATACTGTCTTGAACAATTTTCCGCACGGGACATGGAACTCCCTGCATCTCCGAAATTCTTTCAAAAGGAACTGAGCCGGATTGTGCATGAATTGAAATTCCACAAAATAAAAGGCTGTAGATGATAAAGAAGATCGTGCATTTTCCTTTTATTTTTGAAAGCATAGGTAGCATAGCGTTTTCAAATGTATTTCTTTTAGACCGGAACCAGAAATTAATTGCCGACTTTTAGGCATTAAGACTTTTGGACCTTTCGACATTTTGGCTTTGAAGCTTCCAGCTTCAAGCTCCATAATAATCACTCTGCACTTTGAATTTTGCTCTATAAACTCTTCGCTTTTCGCTTTAAGCTTTAAGCTTTAAGCTCCAAAATAATCTCTCTGCACTTTGCTCTATTGATATTTCGCCCCTACGGGGCTGGATTTATGATATTTCCATTCTCTATTGACATTCCACCCCTACGGGGCTGGAATTTGGTTAAATTAATGATCCTGTAATCTTTATGTTAATCTCAATTTTCTTCCCGACATAAAGGTGATATATTTCTATTTCAGCAATTTCATGTCGGGACACAATTCTCTATTAATATGTCACCCCTACGGGGCTGGATTTATGTTATTTCCATTCTCTATTAATATGTCGCCCCTATGGGGCTGGGCTTATGATATTTCCATTCTCTATTAATATGTCGCCCCTACGGGGCTGGTTTTTTTATTCTGCATTATCCATTGCTCCTTGCTTTACGCTTATCGCTTTGAGCTTTTCGCTTTAAGCTTCAAGTTCCACAATAATCACTCTGCACTTTGAATTTTGCTCTATAAACTCCTCGCTTTTCGCTTTAAGCTTTGCGCTTTAAGCTCCAAAATAACCTCTCTGCACTTTGAACTTTGCGTTTCGTTCTTCAGCTTTCATGTGTGTATCTAAATCTCAACTCCCCAATCCCTCAATAAATAATCCAACATTTGTGTAGGTTCATTTTTACTTTTGGCCAATTCCACTCCTTTTTTAACAAGTGAAATCGCATCCGATTTTTTTCCATTGTGGTAAAGCATTCGGCCATAGTGAATGCAATATGTTTGATCTTTGCTTAAGGAATACGCTTGCTTTGCTGTTTTTTCAGCCAGAGACATGGTATTTTTGTCATCTTTAAAGTATTTGATGCAGCGCTGCCCGAGGTCTTTGAGTTTTGCAGGATCTTTTTTCGCAACTTTGTCAGCATAGGCTTTTGCTGCCGTATTAAATTTTTCGACATTTCCTGTTTCACCGTAATAGTCAAGGCCGGTTGTCGCTTTAAATTCATCGTATCGCGATGGAATGTTTTTCATTTTTTCCTGAGCCTCTTCGAGAAGAGACTCATTTCTGTAATCCAATGCTTTTCGAACCGTGCGTTTACAGGCCTGATAAATTTTTGATTCGTAGATCTCCAATGATTTCAATTCAACGATGGCTTTTTTATTTTGAACCAGGAAATCAAAGATGCGCGAATCTGCTTCTGTCGTTGCTTCCAAAATGATTTCCAGATTTTCTGATTTGCTCAGATCTGTCTGCGCCGATAAATATTCATTAGCAATGCGCAGGGAAGGTTTTCCAACCTGATTCAGCGACTTGATGTAAGCCAACACCGTTGCGGGTTCGCGGTTGCCTGCTTCGTACAACTTCGCCCAGTCTCCCGAACGGTCAAATTTTTTCAGAGCAGCCCTCCCGAGTTCGATAAATGGTTCTGCAGGACGGGCCCCACCATCTGAATGAACCACTTTTCCATCAGATCCTAAATACAGAAATGTTGGATAGGATCTGACGCCGTATTTTTTGGACAATTCAGGACCTTCCCCTTTTTCCATGTCGACTTTGAGATTTATAAAATTAGCATTGTAGAATTCTCCAACGGCATCATCGGGGAATACATTGGATGACATTCGTCTGCATGGGCCACACCAGGTTGTATATGCATCCATAAAGACGAGTTTGCCTTCTTTCTCCGCTTTGGCTAGTGCTTCTTTAAAGGTACCATGGAAGAAATCGATACCTTTCAATCCGCTGGGTTGCTCCTGGGCAAGGAGCTTGCTATCACAGGTATATACAAAACATAAGCAAATAACTACCATGAACGATGCGATGCTTTTCATGTCTTCTCTTATTTTTACCGCAAATATGATTGAAATCCTCTTATTAAAGCTATTTTGAGTGGGTTGAATTCCCTTAAGAAAATTATAAATGTTGATCAGGCGACAATTTCTTGAACTTATAAGTCAGACCAGTGAAATTCCACAGGGCTTCCAGATCTCCAGGGCTCAAGGTTGTTATCTATTCGACAAAAAAGGGGAATCTTACCTCGATTTGATCTCGGGCTTTGGAGTCAGTAATATCGGGCATGGTGTGCCTGAAGTTTTAGCAGCAATCCGGCATCAGTCACAAAATTATCTTCACAGCAATGTTTATGGCGAACATATCCAGGAAACGCAGGTGAAGCTTGCCGAACGATTGGCCGATCTGCTGCCTCCGGATTTCAATAGTTTTTATTTTCTAAATTCCGGTAGTGAAGCTGTGGATGCCGCGATCAAATTATCGAGACTCGCCACCGGAAGGCCTGAAATCGTCGTTTGCAGAAATGCCTATCACGGCAGCACCATAGGAGCAGAATCTCTGAGGTCGGACGAAGCTCACCGAAATCACTTTCTTCCATTGATACCGGGAATCAGGTTTATCGACTTTGGAAATTTGGATGACCTGGACCAGATTAATCATCGCACTGCGGCAGTGCTCACCGAGTTCATTCAGGCTGAGGCAGGTGTACGCGAGGCCTCCGCATTATATTGGCAGGCTCTGCGCAATAGATGCTCGGGTTGTGGAAGTTTGCTCGTATTCGACGAAATTCAAACCGGAATGGGACGAACCGGAAAACTGTTTGCCTTTATGCATTCAAAGATCAAACCGGACATCCTGCTGAGTGGAAAAGCACTGGGAGCCGGAATGCCACTTTCGGCAGTCATCTCAAACCGGAATTTGATGCAGCAACTTTTCAAAAAACTTCCATTGGCGCATATTTCTACGTTTGGAGGACATCCGGTGTCTTGCGCTGCCGGACTTGCAGGATTAAATTTTCTTCTATCAAATCAGCTGGTTGAAAAAGTTGAAGAACTTGGGCGCTGTTTTGAATCGCTGCTTGACCGTTCAAAATGGAAGGCAATTCGCAGGGCCGGCTTATTTATGGCTCTTGATTTTCAAAGTAAAACAGAACTCTTTCATGCGATTGGTCAACTCTACCGGCACAGGATTCTGGCCGAAGGATTTTTATTTTCTCCATGCAGCCTGAGAGTAGCCCCACCTTTGTGCATTTCCGAAAAAGAACTTGCAGAAGTTGCCGAAAAAATCAACAATTTACCTTCCTAAGCAGAACCGGGGACGGTATTCATCTAAGAAGTAATTCTCCAGGTTTAAAAATACCCGCTTGATTAATGAGAGCAGTACGAACAACTGTTAGTTCATTTTAGAATATTCATAAAATGCATGATGAGCATCAGACGTTTCGACTTTTCGTCCTTTAGACATTTCGACCTTTCGTCCTTTCGACTTTTCGACGTTTCGACTTTTCGTCCTTTCGACCTTTCGACTTTTCGACGTTTCGTCCTTTAGACGTTTCGACGTTTCGTCCTTTAGACGTTTCGTCCTTTAGATTATACTCTATACTCCTCCCGGCATTTAGGTGATGTATTTCTATTTCAGCAATTTCATGTCGGGACTCCATCATCTATCATCTATTCTCTATCATCTATCATCCAACATCTATCATCTATTCTTCTTCATCTATCATCCAACATCTATCATCCAACAACTATCTTTGTCCTCCCATGAAAATACTTAAACAGCTCGAACACCTGGCTTCAGACCGCATTTTATTGCTGGACGGCGCCATGGGCAGTCTGATCCAGACTTTTCAACTGACTGAAAAGGATTTCAGGGGCGAACGATTTTCTGAACATCTGAGGGATGTGAAAGGAAATAATGATCTCCTCTCCATAACCCGCCCGGACGTGATTAAAAAGATCCATTTGATGTATCTCGATGCAGGATCTGACATCATCGAAACAAATACGTTTAATGCCAACGCCATCTCCCAGGCTGATTACGGAATGGAATCCCTCTCGTATGAGATGAATTTTGAATCGGCCCGGGTTGCGAAAGAAGCCGTTCAGGAATACATGTTGAAATTTCCGGGTGCGCTCAGGTTTGTAGCCGGGGCATTGGGACCAACCAACCGAACCGCGAGTTTAAGTCCCGATGTAAACCGTCCGGGATTCCGCAATGCATATTTTGACGATTTTGTAGAAGCTTATTACCAGCAAGCAAAAGGATTGATGGATGGTGGCGCAGATATTTTGCTGGTAGAGACCATTTTTGATACCTTAAATGCCAAAGCCGCACTTTATGCAATTGATCAGTTGTTTGAAGAAACAGGCAAGACTTTACCACTCATGGTTTCGGGGACCATCACCGATGCCAGCGGAAGAACATTATCGGGGCAAACTGTAGAAGCCTTTTATATTTCGGTTTCGCATCTTCCCATGTTTTCGATTGGTTTGAATTGTGCATTGGGAGCACGAGAAATGAGACCTCACCTCGAAGTGTTGAGTAAAATTGCAGATTGCAGAATCAGTGCTTATCCAAACGCCGGATTACCCAATGAACTGGGAGGCTACGATCAAACTGCTGAAGAAATGCAGGTACTCATCGCCGATTTTGCAAAAAGTGGATATGTAAATATCGTGGGAGGGTGTTGCGGAACTACCCCCGAACATATACGGAGTATGTCTCAGGCCATACACGGAATTCAACCGAGGAAAATACCCCATATCGAACCTTTGACAAGCTTATCTGGACTGGAGTCTATGGTATTCCGCCCCGACCTGAATTTTGTAAATGTGGGTGAACGGACCAACGTGACGGGATCCAAACAATTTGCCAAGCTCATCCTACAGAAGAATTTTGATGAAGCACTTCAGGTTGCGAGACAACAAGTCGAAGCCGGAGCTCAGATTATCGACGTGAACATGGATGAAGCATTGCTCAATGGAGAAGAGGCCATGTCTGAATTTTTAAATTTACTCAGCTCCGAACCCGATATCGTAAAGGTTCCGGTGATGATCGATTCTTCCAAATGGAAAGTGATTGAAGCCGGATTGAAATGTATCCAGGGAAAGTGTGTGGTCAACTCCATTTCATTAAAGGAAGGCGAACAGGCATTTTTAGAGCAGGCCAGAAAAGTTCGGCGATATGGAGCAGCGGTTGTGGTGATGGCCTTCGATGAAAATGGACAAGCTGATACCATCGGGCGTAAGTTTGAGATTTGCAAAAGAGCTTATGAGTTGCTCACTGAAAAATTACATTTTAAAGCAGAAGACATCATTTTCGATCCCAATATTTTCGCCGTTGCAACGGGAATCGAAGAGCACAATGAATATGCCATTGCTTTTATAGAAGCTACGAAACTGATTAAGAAAAACCTACCGGGTGTCAAAGTCAGCGGAGGTGTCAGCAATCTTTCCTTTTCCTACCGGGGTAACGAAGTGGTGCGCCAGGCCATGCACACCGCTTTTTTGTACCACGCCATCCAGGCAGGAATGGATATGGGTATTGTCAACGCCGGACAAATGGATGTGTACGACGAGATTCCACCCGAGTTACTGATGCGCGTGGAAGATGTATTGTTCAACAGAAGGCCGGATGCAACCGAAAGATTGACAGCGTATGCCGAACAGATAAAAAATAAAGGGAAAAAAGAAATTCAAAACGATGTACAGGAATGGAGAAAAGAAGCCGTCGAAGGCCGGCTCAGACATGCCCTGGTAAAAGGGATCACAGAATACATCCTGGAAGATGCGGAAGAAGCGCGTATTAAACTGGGCAGTCCGATCCGCGTAATCGAGGGCCCATTGATGGATGGCATGAATGAAGTGGGAGACCTATTCGGCGCAGGTAAAATGTTTTTACCCCAGGTTGTAAAAAGTGCCCGGGTCATGAAACAGGCTGTTGCATATCTCACCCCTTTTATGGAACAGGGTAAACATGCGGCTGCTCGTGCAAAAGGAAAAGTATTGCTTGCAACAGTCAAAGGCGATGTACACGATATCGGAAAAAATATTGTAGGCGTAGTACTTGCCTGCAACAACTATGAAATCATCGATCTCGGAGTGATGGTTCCCTGTGAAAAAATATTGACTAACGCTCGTTCGTTAGGTGTGGATATCATCGGCCTCAGTGGACTGATCACGCCTTCTTTGGATGAAATGGTCCATGTAGCTGAAGAAATGCAATTGGCGGGATTTGATACGCCCCTGTTGATCGGGGGTGCGACCACATCCAAGTTGCACACGGCATTGCGCATTGAGCCCCGGTATAATCAACCAGTCGTGCATGTACTCGATGCCTCCAGGGCTGTCCATGTAGTAAGTCAGTTGCTGAGCGACGACCAGGAGCAGCGAGAGTTGTATTTGAAAAACATCCGGGATGATTACGAACGCACACGCATTCAAAGATTGCAAAGACAACAGGCTAAAACATTGCTGGAATTTGACAGGGCACGAGAAAACCGGTGGACCTGCGATTGGGAAAATTACCAAGTCCCCAAACCGGTTCATTCCGGAATCCATGTTTTGGACAATATAGATTTAAATGTTCTTAAAAATTTTATCGACTGGACACCCTTTTTCCAAAGCTGGGAACTTGCAGGTAAATATCCGGCGATTTTTGAGGACCCCATCGTTGGTACAGAAGCCAAACGTTTGTTTGACGATGCCAGTGCATTGCTCGATGAAATTATTGCGCTTCAAAAAATTCAGGCGAAAGCTGTCATTGGCATATTTCCAGCAGGATCGGTGAATGAAGACATCCATGTTTTTTCTCCGGTAGTTCCCAATTCAAAATGTATGGTACTCCATCATTTAAGACAGCAGGTAAAAAAGACTGAAGGCCAGGCCAATCTTTGCCTTTCAGATTTTATCAAACCTTTGAACAAAGTTCCGGAGGATTTCATTGGCGCATTTGCGGTTTGTGCAGGATATGGGGTTGAAGAGCTGGTGGCTTATTATGAAAGCAAACACGATGATTATCACGCCATCCTTGTGAAAGCATTGGCAGACCGGCTTGCCGAGGCTGGTGCTGAATATTTACACCAACAGGTTCGCAAGGTGTATTGGGGATATGCCATTGGAGAACAACTTTCCAACGAAGAATTGATCTCCGAACAGTATACAGGTATCCGTCCTGCCCCTGGTTATCCGGCTTGTCCTGAACACACCGAAAAACTAAATTTATGGAAATTGCTGGATGTCGAAAAAAATATTGGTCTGACTCTGACGGAGAGTATGGCCATGTACCCAACAGCCGCCGTGAGTGGTTGGTATTTCGCACATCCGGAATCCAGATATTTTCCTGTCAGCGAAATTGCGGAAGACCAGTTTAAGAATTATGCAGAGCGAAAAGGATGGGATGTTAAAACGGCGCAAAAGTGGCTGGGGACATTGTGGCATAGTTGAAGGATTATGGAGTAAGGATTATGGAGAATAGAGATTCTAAATCCAGCCCCGTAGGGGCGAAATATCAATAGAGCAAAGTGCAGAGTGATTATTATGGAGCTTGAAGCTTAAAGCGAAAAGCTCAAAGCGATAAGCGTAAAGCGAGGAGCAATGGTTAATGCAGAATAGAAATTCCAGCCCCGTAGGGGCGAAATATCAATAGAGCAAAGTGCAGAATGATTATTATGGAGCTTGAAGCTTAAAGCGAAAAGCTCAAAGCGATAAGCGTAAAGCAAGGAGCATTGGATAATGCAGAATAGAAATACCAGCCCCGTAGGGGCGAAATATCAATAGAGTAAAGTGCAGAGTGATTATTATGGAGCTTAAAGCGAAAAGCTCAAAGCGATAAGCGTAAAGCGAGGAGCAATGGATAATGCAGAATAGAAATTCCAGCCCCATAGGGGTGACATATTAATAGAGAATGGAAATATCATAAATCCAGCCCCGTAGGGGCGACACATTAATAGAGAATGGAAATAACATAAATCCAGCCCCGTAGGGGTGACATATTAATAGAGAATTGTGTCCCGACTTGAAATTGCTGAAATAGAAAAACATCACCTTTATGTCGGGAAGAAAATGGAGATTAACGTAAAGATTATAGGAACATTAATTTAACCAAAATCCAGCCCCGTAGGGGTGACATCTTAATAGGGAATGGAAATATCATAATTCCAGCCCCGTAGGGGCGACACATTAATAGAGAATGGAAATATCATAAATCCAGCCCCGTAGGGGTGACATCTTAATAGAGAATTGTGTCCCGACATGAAATTGCTGAAATATAAAAACATCACCTTTATGTCGGGAAGAAAATGGAGATTAACGTAAAGATTATAGGAACATTAATTTAACCAAATTCCAGCCCCGTAGGGGTGACATATTAATAGAGAATGGAAATATCATAAATCCAGCCCCGTAGGGGTGGAATGTCAATAAAGAATAGATTATGGATAATAAAAGCAAAACTAACAATCGTTCGTTTTTTTAACATTTTGGCATTTCGACATCCCGATAAAATGTTCGTGATTATTCATTTTGTAAAAACCTATTACATTTTATCGGGACGGCTTTTCGGCAATGAAATTAATTTACGATACTAAAATATCTGGCATTTTACGCTACAAGCCAAAATGATCATGATATTGGTATCTCATATATAATAATCCAAATAACAATTCTTCAGCCTTCAGTCTTTGGCCTTCCGATATCCGCCTTCAGTCCTGAATATTTCTCCTCATAAGCTGCTTCCAGTTGATTGTAAAATTCTTCTCCGAAGCGCCTGATCAGGGCAGATTTCACAAATCTGAATAAAGGCATTTTGTTTTCTTCACCAAACCGGCAGGCAGCCTTACAGATATCCCAGGTATCGTAATTGAGTGCTGTAAATCCGCGCTTTGGGTTTTCGTTTACCCGAACAGGATAAAGGTGACAGGAAATGGGTTTTTGAAAATCCGTTTTTCCATCTTTCCAGGCTTGTTCGATACCGCACTTGGCTATTCCTTTTTCATCGCGGATCATAAACACACAGGAACCATCGGGACGAAGTTGTGTCCCCCAGGACTGCATTTCGCGATAAAACTTGTACGGCCCCGATTTCTGAATGATTTCATATGCCGCAGGATCCAGGTAGTTCTTGAGATTTTTCCAGACGGAGGTGAGGACCGGCAATTCATCCTTAGACAGCGGTGCCCCAAAGTCGCCTTCGTAGCAACAGGCCCCTTTACAAGCATCGAGTTTGCAAACAAAATAGGATTCGAGCAGCTCATCGCTGATGAGTATGTCATCGATCATCAACATAGAAAGGAATTTACTTCAAAGGGATCCATAAAGGGCTGCAATTTATTGGCTTTCAGCTTGCTCATCAAAGTTATTGTTAAAATAATTGTTTTTATTGGAGATCCCTGAAAACATTATACATTTGCGCTTTGTTTTTTGGAAGGAAAGTACCTTAGGTTCATGGATAAGTTAAAAGCCCGATTCAAAGAGCGTTTCAACGCCTCTGCCGAGCAGATTAAAGCCCTGGTAAAATCCCACGGGGATTTAGTTATCGATCAGGTGCAGATTGACCAAATATATGGAGGCATGAGAGGCATCCAAAGTATGGTTTGGGAAACTTCGTCTCTCGATGCACAGGAAGGAATTCGCTTCAGAGGTTACTCCATTCCGGAGTTGCGCAAATTATTGCCTAAAATTAATGGAGCTACAGAACCCTTACCGGAAGGATTATTCTGGCTTATGCTTACCGATGAGATGCCTACAGAGGACGATGTAACCTGGTTGAGCCAGGAATGGTGCAAACGCGCTCACCTGACATCTGCAGATTACGAACTGCTCGACCATTTGGATTCCGCTATTCATCCAATGACTCAATTCAGCATAGCCATCATGGCCATGCAATCGACCAGCCTTTTTGCAAAGGCTTATGAGAATGGAATTACCAAGCATACTTACTGGGAATATATGTATGAAGATTGCATGAACCTTATTGCAAAGCTTCCCCTTGTAGCTGCTTACGTTTACCGGAAAACTTTCTATAACGGAAATCATATCCCTGCTGATCCTCAATTGGACTGGAGTGCAAATTTTGCACATATGCTTGGCAAAGATTCTCAGGAATTTAAAGATCTCATGCGATTGTACATGACCATACATGCAGATCACGAAGGTGGAAACGCATCGGCGCATGCTGTTCACCTGGTGGGTTCGACCCTCAGCGATGCTTATCTGTCTCTGGCTGGTGGAATGAACGCACTTGCAGGACCCCTGCACGGACTAGCCAATCAGGAAGTCATGGACTGGATCTACGACATGATCAGAGATCTTGGCACGAACACGCCTACGAAAGAACAAATTTCAGAATACGTAAAATCAACTTTGGCCAACGGAATCGTCGTGCCTGGATACGGACATGCTGTTTTACGGAAACCCGATCCCAGGTTCCTGGCTCAAAAAGATTTTGCCCAGAAACACTGTCCGAATGATCCAATGGTCCAAATTGTTTGGCATGTTTTTGAAGTGGTCCCAGAAATTTTAGAAGGATTGGGTAAAGTTAAAAATCCCTGGCCAAATGTGGATGCACATTCCGGAGCCCTGCTCGAACATTATGGTCTAAAAGAACACAATTTCTATACAGTGATGTTTGGGGTATCCAGAGCACTGGGTGTATTGGCTCAACTCTGCTGGGACCGGGCCTACAACCTTCCGCTGGAAAGACCAAAATCACTTACCTCTGAGGAGATCCAGACCTTTGTTGCCAGTCAAACAGTCAAAAACATAGTAAACGTATGAACTTTCCAGACCAACTGAAATACACAAAAGAACACGAATGGATTCTGGTGGAAGGCGATCAGGCTACCATAGGAATTACTGAATTTGCTCAATCCGAATTAGGCGATATCGTTTATGTCGAAGTCGATACCGTCGGTGAGGAAATTGCCAAAGACGAAATTTTTGGCACCGTTGAAGCGGTCAAGACAACTTCAGATCTTTTCATGCCTGTTACCGCAAAAGTCCTCGAGTTTAATCCTGCCCTCGATGAGAAATCAGGCAATGATCCAACACTTATCAACTCAGATCCTTACGGAAATGGGTGGATCATCAAGGTAACTATTGTAAATCCATCTGAACTGGATGGGTTGCTGGATGCAGCTGCTTACAAAGAGCTGACCGGACATTAATAATGTTCGTTAAACCCGGAACTTACCGGAAACTGGGATACTTGATCACCGGTTGTATTTGTTTCGGTTCGCTAATACCGGGTAATACCCTTCCCCGTTTGAGTTGGGATCAATTAATTGGCATTGATAAAGTGCTCCATTTGTTGGCATATGGTTCTGCTAGCTATTGCTTTTTAAGCGCACAAATTCAAAAAACTTATTTTAGAATAGCGGCCTTCCTGTTTATGCTTGGGTTACTGTTGGAAGTTTTACAAAAATTGTTACCCGGCGGCAGGTACTTTGATTTAGGAGACTTGCTGGCCAATTTAGCTGGCATCTTATTATCTGTGGTTTACATCCATAGTCAATCCAAACGCATAACATAAGAATAGCGGTTTACTCCATTGAATTCTTATTCAGCTTTTAGTACTTTGCAGTTTCTTAAATCATATGAATCTTAAGTTCAGTCCCTCATTTATTAGTTTTTTATTACTCACTGCTCTTCTTGTGTTCTCGAACTTCAATATTGCCCGTTGGAACGGCTTAAGGGTCATTGATTGGGATGTAGTCGGATTTTATGCATACCTCCCGGCTACTTTCATCCATCACGATTACAAACTGGGATTTGTTAAAGAACGGCCGGAATATGCAGCCGAAAAAAAATTCTGGCCACATACCGCACCGAACGGTGGTATGGTCATCAAACCAACCATGGGATTGTCTTTGTTATACCTTCCTTTCTTTTTTCTTGCCCACTTACATAGTCAGATTGCAGATCTTGAGGCGGATGGTTTCAGCATCCTGTATCATAAATACATCCACCTGTCTGCGCTTTTCTATCTGATCATCGGATTTTATTTTTTAAGACAACTGCTTTTAAAATGGTTTTCAGAGTGGGCTGTAGTTTTCAGTCTTGTCAGTATCGCTTTGGGTACGAATTTATTTTATTATAGCACCACCGAAGCCAGTATGTCCCATGCTTATACTTTTGCACTCTCTTGCCTGTTCCTTTATGCTGTGGTTCGCTGGTACGAAACCTATCAACTCAGATTTGTAATGCAAGCTGGATTTATTTTGGGAATGATGATCCTGATCAGACCAGTCAATATCCTATTTGGACTTTTCCCATTACTTTATGGCATCCCTGCTTTGAGTGCACTAAAGGAGCGAATCCATTTTTTTTGGATGCATAAAAAGCAAATCCTGTTGTTTATTATTTTTGTTTTTTTACCGCTGATCCCTCAATTGCTGTACTGGAAATCCGTTACCGGACAATTTGTTTTTTATTCCTACTTCGACGAACATTTTTTCTTTTTAAAACCTGAAATTTTCAAAGGACTATTCAGTTTTCGCAACGGATGGCTCATTTATACGCCCATGATGATATTTTCTATAGTCGGATTGTATTTTGTGAAATCAAAACACAAAGAATTGTTGTTTCCGATAAGATTTTTATTCATTACCTACATTTACATAGTTTTCTCCTGGTGGTGCTGGTGGTATGTGGGTTTTAGCAACCGTGCCATGATCGATGTATATGCTTTTCTTTCGATCCCTCTGGCTGTTTATTACGAACAGTTGTTAGCTTTTCGGAAAACGTTAAAATTCATGGCTTTCATTGTCGCTTTTTTCTTTTTATGCCTCAACCTGTTTCAAACCTTACAATACCGCCATGGCTTAGTCCATTTTGACAGCATGAATTTCAAAGCATATAAATCATCTTTTGGGACTTTGAAATACAACGATGCTTACAAGCAGGCCTTGCAATCGCCCGACTATGATAAGGCAAAATTAGGGAAAGAATAATTGAATGGTGGTTTGGTGAATTTTTTACCCTGAATCATGGAAAGCACTTCAGAGCTATTTGAATAATCTGAGTTTTGATTGCATTTATTCAATGTAAAGAACCAGTCCTTTTAAATAATTCCCTTCCGGATGAAAAAGATTGACCGGATGATCCGGTGCCTGAGTTAATTTATGTAAAACGCGAATATTCCGCCCCGATTCAATCCCCGCTGAAACAATGGTATTGTAAAACAAGGCTTCATCTACGACCTGAGAACAAGAAAAAGTAAACAGATATGATCCGTTCCTGATTTTTTTCAATGCCAGGTGGTTGAGCCTTTTGTATGCCTGGACCGCCTGATGCCTTTTATCGATAGTCTTGGCGAAAGCCGGAGGATCTAAAACAATCAGGTCATAAACATCCTGAGGAGTTTGTTTCAGAAAATCATAAACATCGGCACAAATTTCACGGTGGTCTTTGAACTCGGGGAAATTATGCTCCATATTTCGAGTACACACCTCCACTGCCTTTTGACTGATGTCGACTGAATCCACATGAAAAGCGCCGTTGCTTGCAGCATAAACACTGAAACCTCCGGTATAGCAAAAGGCATTCAGCAGAGATTTGCCGGAAGCATAGCTCCCCAGGAGTTTGCGGTTATCCCTTTGGTCCAGAAAAAAACCAGTCTTTTGACCATGTAAAGGATCCATTTCAAATTTTAATCCATTCTCCATGGCAATCAGCGGTTGTCCTTCGCCTTTGATGAGCTGATTTTCGATCGTTCTTCCGTAGTTTGGAGGAAGACTTTCTTTGCTTTTGTCCACAATATTCAATTCGATCCAACTAAAACAAAACTCACATGCTTCAGAGATCAGTCTGATTTGTCTGTGCATACCGATGCTGTGACACTGAATCACGACCGTATTCGAATAGACATCTATGACCAATCCGGGAAGCCCGTCGCCTTCTCCATGTATCCAACGAAAACAATCGGTCCCAGGCGCTGTTAAAAGAATTTTTTGTCTGAGATCCAGAGCGGATTTAAGCTTATTTCTCCAAAAATGTTCGTCGTAAACTTCGGACACAAAGCCAAGAATTTTTACCGCTATGCTTCCGTGGTGAAAATGCCCAAATCCCAGTCGGTTTTTTTTGAAATCGAATAATTCCACCAGGTCTCCATCTTCCAGCCCGTCAGTTTTTTCCTGGATGGCTCCTGAAAATAGCCAGGGATGTCTTCTCAACATGTTTTGTTCTCTCCCCTTTTTAAGAATAATGCTGCCCTTAAAGCTCATTTGTAATTTATTCTGGAAGGCAATATACGAAGAAGGGAGAATGGATAGGAAGTGAAGGCTCAAAGCGAGAAGCGTAAAGCGAGGAGCAATGGATTATGAAGTAAATTCAGCCCCGTAGGGGTGGAATGTCAATAGGGAATGGATAAGAAGCTTAAAGCGATAAGCGATAAGCTGAAAGCGAGGAGTGATTTAATGAACATTAATTTAACCAAAATCCAGCCCCGTAGGGGTGGAATGTCAATCGGGAATGGATAAGAAGCTTAAAGCGCAAAGCGATAAGCTGAAAGCGAGGAGTGATTTAATGAACATTAATTTAACCAAAATCCAGCCCCGTAGGGGTGGAATGTCAATAGAGCAAAGTGAAGAGTGATTATTTTGGAGCTTGCAGCTTAAAGCAGGAAGCCTGAACGCCAAAATGTCGTCCCGATAAAATGAAATAGGTTTTTAATAAAATGAATAATCACGAACATTTTATCGGGATGTCGAAATGCCGATAATAGATAATAAATAAAAATCAGATATTTAACTACTTAAGTTGTCTCATGAGGATCAATACACGATTGAACGAGATGTGTACGTACAAACGAAATCGTTCCCTTCTCCACTTTGGTGGAAAAGGCCTGGGGATGAGGGCAAGGACTAACGAGCCGGCCCCGTTTTGCTGTAAGCCATGATTTTTTTAAGGCTGTCCGGATGTGCTGAAAAAAGCACATCAGGCAAGGCATTTTTTGCAGCCAAGAGTTGTTTAAGTTCAATCTGCATTTCAGGCTCTGCCAGAAGACATTCCTCTAAAATCAACTTTTCTGTGGAATCGCTTTCCCGGTAAACGTAACGAATAAATTGTAAACTTGTAAATGTATCTACCATAGGCATAAATAGTTCTTTATTCAAATAACTGACATATGCCTGTTTATATTGTCCTGCCTATTTGTTTTTTGACTTTCGCCAGATCTGGGTCTTGCCAAAGGTTTTTAGCTTGAAATATCCCCGCACTTTTAAGGTTTCTGACGAACCCGGGCTTATTGCACAATCGTATATTTTACCACTGGAGGGGTCTAAAATCTTACCATGAACTAAACTTCCATGGTCTTCTTCCAGATCCCAGATGATATCCATGCCTAAAAGTGCCTGATTTTTCAAAGGAGGGCTGCACAATTCACAAATTTTGACTGGGGCATATTCAGGTAGTTTGACCACCCTGGCATTCATTTTATCATTCTTAACATATAATTCGGCTGTAAAGCTCCACTGCGATGTGCGGTCATCAAAAGCATCCCAATAACCTGTATAACTGTCCCATTTTACGGGCTTTTCTGTGAATTGTAGCGCGGCTAATATGCAAATCAGACCTAAGGACATTTTATGAAAATAAATAAAAAAATGAAAAATTTTTTCGGTTTTCGCAAAAAGTTGGCATAGTATTAGAATAATACCATATGTGAATGCAAAACAACAAAAAGTTTAAGATATAAAAGATGTAGTTTTCTTTATTTGAGACCTTTAGACACCTGTAAATACGCCGGTATTTACAGGTTTTTTTGCATACAGAATATAAAATGGAAAAATGAATGTTAAGGAGTTAATCAAAGACTTTTTGACTTTGTACCACTTCACACTTTTTTTGAAGAAGTCCGAAGGCGTAAGGACTAAGTCTAATGGAAGTAAATTTAAAGTCCTTTCTTTCTCTTGTAAAATTTGGATTCAACCGTGTTGTGGTTGGATATTTTTCACCGACGATGGGCTATGATCCAATTTTTAGAAACAATAATTGGATCTTAAACCGATTTGCGGTTTGCGGATTGGGTTTACTTCATTGAGTAAATACGGAGAGCTCTCGCGGCTATAAGTTTGTCCCTATTTTATTTTGCTTCTTGCACTCTGATTTAAAGCTTTTGGCTTTTCGCTCACTCAACTCCTTACTTCCCCATTCTTTTCCATTCCTGTTCGATGATAAAGGGTACTTGTTCGACTTTGAGGTTTTTACCGATGATTTTTCGTTCTTTATTCAATACGTATAGCTCGGGAGTGATATCTACATAATATTTTGCATAAATGCTACGATTGGTTGGGTCGTGTACATTGATCCAATCCTGTATGTTGTTTTTGTGAACGAATGCCCTCCATTCCTCATCTGAGGTATTGAGCACGATTGCAAATACTTCAACCCCCTTTTGTTTCCACTTCTTGTAAAACTCACGAAGTAAAGGAGTTTCCTTTTGACAATGGTCGCAATCGGGGTCGTACATAAAAACAATCACGAAATCTTCTTTTAATTCATAAATGGATCGCGTGTTGCCATAAAAGTCAGTAGAGATGACGTCGGGTCCTTTTCTATTCAGCAGACTGGCTTTCATTTCAAAAACCTTCTTTTTAAAATCAGCAAGATCCTTATCTGAAGCCCAGAAAGCCTTTTCTTTTGTATCAAAATAATTTTCGAGTATGTGAACGAAGACCGCCTCTCCATCCATGACTTTGGTTTGAGTAGGCTGAAATTTCAATGCAATCCAGTTGCTTACAAACTTGAACATCTCTTTGTTGACCATGGATTTCTTAATGACATAATCAGCTTGCCTGATGATTGAATCGGGTTGTTGAGGGGTTAGTTCCAATATCAATCTTTTCAATTTGTTGGCTATTACCGGAGTGCGCAACAATCGTTCGTCGCTAAAATCCACCTGATCCCAGAATGATTTGCGAAATAATTCCAGCTGCTGTTCGCGATCCACCTCGCCATTGGGCAATCGGACATCAACCAGGTCCGGGTTTTGCCCTGCTGTTTTGAATTTCGTATACAGGGCATTAGGATATTTTTTTCGGAAATCAGAAAGTTGGTTTTTTCTTTCTTTTTGCATGACATCCAGCAAACTGTCAATTTTCTGAATCGTTTCGGGGGGAGTTCCTGCAGCATTTCTCAATTCCTGAAGAGGTTTTGCATCTTCATCGTGACGGGTTTGCATTCTGAAGTTTTCGTACAGCATAAAGTTGTCGATCGAATTCGTAACCTCCATGGTACCAACGATGTCATTTTTATTGGCTTTCATGGAAAAAAATACCTCATCGCCGATCATAAAATGAAAATTGCTGTAATCCGGCAGAATCGCATAAAAGTATCCGCTCGGAATTTTAGTTTTACTTCTCAGTTCAAATTTGCCGGAAGCATCTGCCAGGGTAGAATCAATGATATAATTCTGGTCGGCAAAGACGGCGATAAACTTGACTTTACCTTCCTGAATGCCCTCTATCTGGAATTTGATGTGGCAACTATCGGACTGCGCAAAAAGGCCATTAACCAGAAATAAACTTAAAATTGCAATGTAACGCATGATTTCCTGATGAATTATCCGACAAAATAAATAAAGCCCCGGCACATTCGCATAACGATTCCAAAAGCTTTCAAAAACTTAAGTTTTTATTAAGAAAATTCATTTGTTTTTAAACAATCTTCCCCAGAGCCGTACATTTTATCTGGAAAATCCTGTTTGTTTTTAAAGTTATCCTCTACTCCTCTGCACCATCGGAAAAATAGTGTTGAAGTTTCTCATAAATCAGCTCGACAATTCGACCTTATTTTATACCTTGCCAACATGACATGGACCTGGAAAAATATGATCCTGTTTTCAAGTGTTATCTGCATTTTGTACCTGGTTGGGGTCCTTTCTGTTTACATATTCATCAATCCGATTCTATTCAAAACTGAACGAACAAGTCAATACGACACTCCTGTTTCGCAAAGAATTGAGCAAATGCAGATATCTCTGCCTGGCAATCAGGAATTGTCTGCCATGCTTTATCATACAAGGTATAAAGAAAAGGGCATTGTCTTATTCCTCCATGGGGTTCGGGGCAATCTCGACCGGTTTCAGCAACAAAGCCAGCTTTTTCTCTCCATGGGATATAAAGTGTTGCTCCCGGACTACAGAGGGTTCGGAAAAAGCAGCGGCCAGCTTACGGAAACAAGTCTTACTGAAGATGTCACATCCTGCATGGATTGGCTGTTGAAACGATACAGGGAAGACAGCATCATCGTATATGCCATGGATTTTTTAGTTCCTGTAGCCTGTTATGTAAACACCATGCTCCCAGCCCGACTGCTGATCCTTGAAAATCCTGTTTATTCCTTGCGCAGCTGGATCAAAAAACGATATCCTGCTTTCTTTCTGCCATATGAATTGAAATATGATTTTAATACCGATGAATTTCTCCACGATTGCCTGAGTCCGGTTTACATTCTAAGACCTTTACAAAAAACAGCTTGCACTGCGGCTGAAGCCCAAAAGCTAAAAATGCTACTGAAAGATCCGGAAACCTTTATCCAATTAGATGACAGGCCTAATGAAAATTTATACGATCTCGAAAACTTTCAAAACCAACTGGAACGGATTCTGAATTTTGAAACACAATGAGTAAAAGAAGCAAACTCGAAAAATTCGCAGAAAATCTAAGCCTTTCCAACGTATTTGAGAATTTCAGCTTTGAGGAACCCTATCTGTTTTCAAACGCAGAAACCAAAGTTGATTTTAAATCATCGTGGAAGGAAAAATATTTTAACAACACGAATCCACTGGTTTTGGAATTGGCATGCGGAAGAGGCGAATATTGCGTATCGCTTGCCAAATCATTTCCATTAAAAAATTTCATCGGTGTGGATATTAAGGGTGCCCGGATCTGGAAAGGAGCTAAAGCTGCTTTGACTGAAGACTTAAACAATGTTGCATTTGTAAGGACACGCATTGAGCTGCTTCCACATTTTTTTGGGATCTCTGAAGTCGATGAAATCTGGATCACTTTCCCCGATCCTTTCCTCCAAAAAAGCAAGTCCGAAAAAAGACTGACTTCCACAAGTTTTTTGAATTTATACAAAGATGTACTTAAACCCGGTGCATTGTTGCATTTGAAAACGGATGACCCGGTTCTATACGAATTCAGTTTAGAAACGATTGAAAAGCATCCGCTTTATGAACTCCTCACGTGGAACGCATCCATTTATGAATCGGCATTAGACCTTCCGGAATTGGATATCAAAACTTACTACGAGCGTATGCATTTGGAAATAGGAAAAAAAATAAAGTATGTGGGGTTTAGGTATTCAGGGGAGACAAAGCTTTAAGCGAGAAGCTCAAAGCTAAAAGTGGAAAGTGCAATCCCGGCTGATGAAATTGAAATAAAAATTGAACAACTTGATGTCGGGAGCAAGGAGCAAAGAGCAAAGGATGACATCATAAACCCAGCCCCGTAGGGGTGACATATTCATTGGGAATGGAGTCCCTACATGAAATAGCTAAAAATGGAAATACATCACCTTGATGTCGGGAGGAGCAAAGTTTCTGAAGCAATAAGGAAAGATTCTATTGATTGCTTATTGGTAAAATAAAGTTCCGCGTAAATCTGCGTCATCCCCGCCTGACCGAACATGTTTTCCATTATTTTAAAACAAAATATCAGTCGGACAGGTGCGGGAAATTTCAGAACTCTTATTTCAATACTAACATTTGTTAGTTTAAAACTAATATGAGAAAAATATCAATGATTTCAATGACATTTTCTAGGCTTTGAGTTTACAGCTTTGAGCTTTTGGGCTGTATGCGTCATTTACCCTATTTGTAAATTTCTATCACAGCTTCTTCGTCCATTTTCCTGTAGGCCCTGTACATGCCTTCGGTATTGAACACCAGACTCAGATTACCTTTTTTATCTACAGCAATCAGTCCGCCATCGCCTTGTATTCCCGGCAAGAGATCGAATACAATTTTGCGGGTAGCTTGTTCGAGGCTCATCTTTCCATACTTCATCATACAAGCCACATGAAAAGCCACATTCATGCGCATAAAGTATTCTCCGGAGCCGGTACAAGATATCGCACAGGTTGTGTTGTCGGCCCAGGTGCCTGAACCAATGATGGGTGTATCCCCAATGCGTCCGAATTTTTTATTGGTCATGCCCCCTGTGGAAGTTGCAGCCGCCAAATTTCCAGTCTGATCCAGGGCAACCGCACCCACCGTGCCGAATTTTCTGGAGTCGTGATCCAGAATGATCTCTTTATTTTTTTTGGCCAGCAACAATTGTTTATATCTATGCTCTGTAAAAAAATAATCGTCAGCCATTTTTTTAAAACCATGCTTTTTTGCAAATTGCTCTGCCCCCTTTCCAGCAAGCATCAGGTGTTCTGATTTTTCCATTACAGCGCGTGCTAGTAATACAGGGTTTTTAATCCTTCTTATCATGGCTACAGAACCGCCATCCAAACTTTTTCCATCCATAATAGATGCATCCATTTCCTGTGTTCCTTTTGAAGTAAACACCGAACCCTTACCTGCATTAAAAAGTGGACAGTCCTCCAGGGAAACCACGCTTGCAGTCACCGCATCCAAAGCCGTTCCATTATTTTTTAAAATTTCAAAGCCTTTGTTCAAAGCCTTTTCCAAAGCTTTGCTGTATTTTTTTTCAATTTTGGCGTCCATATCCGATCTGATCAGGGTGCCGGCTCCTCCGTGTATGGCGATGCTATACATGTTTTCTGTTTTTATTAATTTGCGTAAAGTTAAGCTTTCTGTTCAGATGCGCTTTTGAATAAATTACTACTTCATTCGAATTACAATTTGAATTTTTATAAATAATTTAAGCCATCATCGAGCTTCCATAAATGAACATCTCATGTCATGCAGATGAATCTTACAATTTAGTTTATCCAATGCCCGCAGTATCTACAAAGTATATTAACTTTCGATTTAATTTAATACGATGAGAGACCTTATCTTGTTGCATGGGGCATTGGGTGACCAAAAACAATTGGAAAAATTAGCGTCCGAACTTAGGTCTCAATTTACTATCAATTTGTTGGAATTTAAAGGCCACGGTCAAACATCGGGATCAGTTCATTCCCTTGGCATTCCGGAAATGGCTGAAGAGCTCGATCGTTATATAAAAGAATATCAGCTGAAAGATGTTCAGGTATTTGGCTACAGCATGGGGGGCTATGTTGCCTTATATCACAATCTCATTTATCCCGGTAGAATTCAAAAAATAGCTTGTCTCGCAACAAAATTTGCCTGGGATCCGGAAACAGCAGTTAAGGAAACTTCTGTACTTTCGCCTGCAGTTGTTATTGAAAAATTTCCCGGATTTGCCGCCTTACTTGAAAAAAGACATGGCACTTATTGGAAGCATGTTCTTGAAAATACAGCATCCATGATGATCGCACTCGGAAATAATCCCTTACTGAATGAAATTTCGCTGTCACAATTGGATGCAAAGTGTTTGTTGTTGCTTGGAGATAAAGATCATATGGTAAGCCTGGAAGAAACCCTTGCAACGGCAGGGATTATCCCCAATGCTCAATTTAAACTGCTTGAAAATACGATACATCCAATTGAAAAAGTAGATACCAAAAAAATTGCGGACCTGTTGTCCGGTTTTTTCAGCTAAGTTCTATTATTGTTATTATCCAAAATAATATATTTAAACAGAACTCAGCTTACATTCCAGAATAAAAATTTTAAATGGAGCCATTGATTTGACCAGAATGCCCAGAAAATAATCTTCGAGTTTTTACTATTTTTTCTTTCCCATTCATCAAGATTACTCTGGATCCCAATGACATTTATTAATTTTACAAAATCAAGTCTGAGTTCGAATTTAGGTTTTTCAATTAAAACTATTTTTTAAAAGTCATTTATTTTATTCAAATATGGATATGAAATTTTTCATTGCTTTTTGCATGTTTCTGCATTTATTTTCAACTGCCCTTTCGCAGCGGATTCTGAATGTAGGGCCCGGCAGAACTTATGCAAATCCAGCTGCAGCAGCTGCAGTGGCCTTACCCGGTGATACCATACTTTTGCATCCTGCTACGTACACAGGCCCTTATTTTATCAGCAATCTGAAAGGCCACAGGAATGCCTGGATCACCATCAAAGGAACCACAAAAGAACAGGTAATTTTTAGCGGGGGAAGCGAATCCATGCATTTTAGTGACGCAGAATTTTTACACATAGAAAATCTGACGGTGCGCGCTCAAACCGGAAACGGTATGAACATCGATGATGCAGGAAGTATGGAAAGTCCCACCAAACATGTCGTGATTGAAAATTGCATCTTCAGGGATATGGCTGCAAGCGGTAATAACGATTTGCTGAAACTGTCAGGACTGGATTCCTTCATCATCAGGAATTGCCATTTTGAAAACGGAGCCACAGGTGGCAGTGGGATCGATATGGTTGGATGCCATGCCGGAACCATTTACAACAACCGATTTATACAACTGGGAAGTAATAGCATCCAGGCAAAAGGCGGTTCCAGCGAAATCGAAATCCTGGCCAATCATTTTACCAACGGTGGTCAACGAACCTTAAACCTGGGAGGAAGTACAGGAGCAGCTTTTTTTAGACCGTTTGGCATCAATTACGAAGCAAGAAACATCACAGCTGCTGCAAACATCATTGAAGGATCCGTAACCCCGGTTGCTTTTGTAGGAAGTCGAAACATCCGGTTTATCAACAACACCATCATCCGGCCGGAAAGATGGATTTTGCGAATTCTTCAGGAGAGCGCAGATACCAGTTTTTATTTAAGCAGTGCCAACAATCATTTCATCAACAACATTGTTGTGGTAAATAATTCTCTTTCTACGGATGTGAATATCGGTCCCAATACCAGCCCATCCACTTTTAAATTTTCAAACAACCTCTGGTATCATCTTGATAATGCAAATTGGCGGGGACCCCAATTGCCGGTAATGGAAACACAGGGGATTATTCAGATGAATCCTCAGTTCATGAGTCTGGCAAATGGCGATTACCGTTTGTTGTCAATTTCACCTGCAATAGGAAAAGGAAAACCAGAGCCTTCAGTAAAAACCGATCGAACAGGCAAGCTCTATCTAAATCCGCCTTCCATAGGAGCCTATGAAGGTGGGGTAACTACGTTCACTGAACAGAACCAACCTGATAAATTGATTATTTATCCCAATCCGTTTAAAGATGCTTTAAATATTGAACATGATTTCACTCAAGGAAAAATACATATCTATGATCTTCGTGGAAATTTACATTTTAAAACGGATTTAGAACCCAATGATCAAATTATAGACCTTGATAAATTGAGTGATGGATTGTATATTCTTCAGCTAGAATCCAGAGCAGGCTTCTTTTTCAGGAAGATCTGTAAATATTGAGTGTTTATGTAAATGGAATAGACTTGGTCGTGTGAAGACTACGATGAGCATGGTCGTGTGAAGACTAGGATGAGCATACGACTAAGTTGTCCTTTTGTTGTACCATTCTTCCAGTTTCCAAAAAATGTCTTTAGAAGTGAAATTATAATTGACACGTGAAAATTCGTTCATAATAAATAACATGAAAAAAAATGAACCAATGTTGTAGCTTCTGATAAAAGTTAGTAAAAAAATTATAAATCCCAACACCAACAATATATTCAAACTTTTTAATCCCGGACTCAGATAATAAGATAGTCCCGTTAAAAATATTGAATCAATCAATATGCAATATTCCAAATAAGTATTTGTATATTCCGTTTCACCGTTATACTTTACAAACGCGATCCATCCTATGAAAAAAAGTCCAAGGATCAACAGGTTTCTTTGGGTCCGTTTGAAATTATATTCTTCCATAAGTGAAATTCGATTTTTCTGTCACACGCCAAAATTAAAAAGGCCAGGTATTAAAATCTTCACGAAAGATACAAAAGCGCAGATTCTTGCAATCAGGAATAACCCGTATAAAAAACAGGAAAAACACCCTTTTTGAAACCCAAATTTAACAAGAAATTTGTCTGACACAAATAGATTTCGTAACTTCCATTTTCTTACGATGAACGAAATACAATATAAAATTGGGTTTTGGGTACTGATTCTGGGATTGGTCACCTTTACGATTATGTCGATATTTACGCAAAGTAAACTGACCAAAGCCATCAAGGAAATTGAAAAGGCCAAAGATCTGATCGACTCCGCCCAACTTACCATACGGACCATCGATGCTACTGTACTTGGATTGAAGACACAGACTGATCTTTTTAAAACTGAACTTGAATTGTACCATCAGAAATCCCTTAAAATAGACAGTGCCCTGCTGGGAAGAGAAAGAGATATTCTAAACAAGGTTTCGGGCATTCAGAAGCAGGTCGATAAGCTTCAAATTCAAAGGAAGGATATTCTGGACTTGCTCAAGGAGTTGCCCCGGGAAATTGAAACCAAACCTTTAATTCCGAACAGACAATGAACAATTCACGCGTGTTTTTGGCAATTGGATTTCTTTGCTTGAGTATTACGGGGAATACCCAGCTCAGAGATCCTATTGCAATTAGAGATAGTATGAATGTCAATGTTTATTACATCACCCGCGGCATTCAACTGGACAATCAACTGGATACACTTTGGTTATTCAATAAACCAACGTTTGAAAAATACAATAAGGCCTACCGCTTGTTATTCAGTTCGAGCGACACCTATGAAGACCTGATTAAGAACATGGAAACCCGCGACTCGCTGGTTCTTACATTATACGAAGAGCGGAAATCCGCATATGAAGCCTTATTCAAATTGAACCAGGATTTTTATAAAACTACAGGAACTTACATTAAAACCACACAAGATTCGCTGACCAGCATGAATGTTCAGCTGCATGCTCTGAGCGGACAATTGGACCGGGCCAATCTGCATCTCGACCAGGCACTGGAGTACATTAAAAGCGCCAAACGAGACCGGTACAAGTATTTCATCATTGGATTCCTGGCCGGAGGAATCATTGGTTATGTCTTACATTAGATCGTATCTCTAGCAAACTAAATATATATACATATGGTTGAATACGAAAATGCAGAACACAACAAACAACAACAGAAAACGTCCGGTCTGAAAAAGTTAAAGTACTTTCTGCTCTTCTGGAATGGGTTTTGGTCGATACCGCTCGCTTTGCTTGCTTTTTTTGGCCTCGGTATTCTGGGTCAATATCTTTTTGGAGAAGGCGTTGGATTTTACGATCCGTCTTTTTGGCAAGCCGCTTTATTGGCCACTGGTGAATTTTTATTTTTTAACAGCATTGCATTCTTTACTTTGCGATTTTGCTTCAGGCATCTATGGAAATATTACAAGGGATCAAAGGAATTCGATCAGCGCTCACAAAAAATTCAGGTTAACAATCGTTCCAAAGAAGATTTTGATAATTTACAATCATGGCAAAAATTATTTTTACTTGTGTTTTTATATTGCTTTTTCATTGCTGCTTTGGTCAGTCTGTACAAAGCCCATGTATAAGTTGCATCTATCTCGATGAACTTGGAGTCGTTGAGCAGGGAGGGGCCAACAAAGGAGCCAGAGTCGAAGAGTATTTGAAAGCAGCCGGCGGAAAAGCAGGTCAGCCCTGGTGTGCAGCGTTTGTGAAGTGGGTATTTGATCAGGCTGGAATCCAGACTCCAATCAATGTATACAGTCCGACAGCTCAAAACAAAAAGAACCTGGTTTGGTCCAAAAAACAATCTTTAAAAACTCCAAAAAGCGGAGATGTATTTTGCTTGTATTATCCCAAACTCAAACGCATCGGGCATACCGGATTTTTTCATCGCCAGGTGAACAAAAGCATATATGAATCGGTAGAAGGAAATTCGAACGACAATGGTAGCCGGGAAGGGATCGGAGTATTTAAACTCAAAAAGAGAAGTCTGAATGCAACGTATTCGATCAGCCGGTGGACGGGGGATTGAAAGGGACTAAACGGGCAAGGCTTAAAGCGAAAAGCAAATAAATTTGATATTTCTCCTTTTAAACAACTAACGTATGTTAGGTTTTTTGCATACACCCTAAAAAATGTCTGCAAGAAAAAGTACAGGTGAATTTAAAATTATAACATTTTAGTCGGCTCCATGAAGCCATATCAGGTTTTATAATTAGCCCTTCAAATTATTTTGTATTTTTGGTTAAATGCTCCGATTCCATGAATATGAATTGCATTCAGGTAAAGGAATTTTAGATAAATCTGTCTAAAATGTAAACTAAACTAACGATCGTTATTAAAACAATTGTTTCAATACTTCTTGATTTAGAGGAAGTGATATAAGAAATACCGGCCGGATTTGAAATACCGGAAAATCCCTGAATTATTATACTTTTGCAGCTGGTTTCGGAAACAATTTTATTTTCAATTAAATTTCAGCATGGAAATAGCGAACAGTAAAATTCTGGTCATCGGTGGCGGAGGATTTATCGGCAGTTTTGTCGTTGAAGAATTACTAAAACACCCGGTTGCCGAAGTAGTGGTGTATGACAATTTTACACGGGGAAAACGGGAATACCTCGATAAAGCACTGACCGACAGTCGTTGTTCTTTATTTCCTTTTGGAGGCGACATCCGGGATGTGGACATCCTCGATACCGCTGTTCAGGGCAAAGATTACGTCATTTGTCTTGCGGCCATGTGGCTGCTGCATTGTAAGGATTACCCCAGAACGGCCTTTGAAGTCAATATAGCAGGAACCTTCAATGTGCTGGAAGCCTGTGTAAAACATAAAGTCAAAAAGCTGATCTGGTCTTCGTCTGCTTCAGTATATGGCGATGCTGTTGAAATCCCGATGACCGAAAATCATCCATTCAACAATAAAAATTTTTACGGGGCTACAAAAATTGCAGGTGAAGCCATGTGTACGGCTTTCAACGACCGTTACGGATTAGCCGTCATCGGACTCCGCTATATGAATGTTTACGGTCCACACCAGGACCAGACTGCTGCTTATACGGGAGTGATTCCCATCATGTTGAACAAGATCGATGCCAACGAATCCCCGGTAATCAATGGAGACGGATCACAGGCTTACGATTTTATTTATGTGGAAGACGTGGCGCGTGCTAACGTCTGTGCACTAATATCCGATACTCAATCCGGATTTTACAACGTGGGTACCGAAGTCCAAACTTCCATCCGGGAATTATGCGATTTGATTCTCGAACTCAAAAACTCAGATCTGACGGTTCAATACAAACCTTATTCAGCAGACGATGCACGGGCCCTGGTGCAGAACCGGATCGGCTCGAGACAAAAAGCAGAAGCAGAGCTTGGATTTAAATATAACTACTCGTTGAGAGAAGGCCTGATGAAGTTAATTGACTGGAGAGAGGCTTCAAAAATATCGTGAATCGCAACTACATTTGCGTTTCAAATTCTATTATTTTGAGTCAAAGAAAATACATTCAAATTTCGCAACCTTCCATGGGCCAGGAAGAATGGGAAGCCTGTAAAGGACCCATATTCTCGGGATGGATGACGCAGGGCCCACAAGTAGCGGCATTTGAAAAACGATTTGCTGAAATCCATCAGGTGAAAAATGCAATTGCCGTTTCCAATTGTACAACAGCCTTGCATCTGGCATTGCTTGCCGTGGGAATTAAACAGGGAGATGAGGTCCTCGTTCCGGCTTTTACCTGGGTTTCTACAGCCAATGCAGCCATGTATTGTGGTGCCAAACCCGTGTTTGTCGATATCGATCTTCACACTTTTAATGTAGACCCCTTAAAAATTCACGAAAAAAGGAATTCAAAAACAAAAGCAATTATACCGGTACATCTGTTTGGTCTTTGTGCCGATATGGATGCTGTAAAAGCCGTTAGTGAAGGATTGTCGATCATCGAAGATGGAGCTTGTGCTGCCGGAGCTCATTACAAGAACAAACCCGCCGGAGGATTGGGCGATGTGGGTTGCTTTTCGTTTCATCCCCGCAAATCGGTGACCACAGGAGAAGGAGGCATGCTGACTACAGATGACGACAACATCGCAGAAACCCTCAACAGACTTCGAAATCACGGTGCTTCCATTTCAGAAGAGCAAAGGCACAAAGGACCTAAACCCTACATTCTTCCCGAATTCGAAATGGTGGGTTACAACTACCGGATGACGGATCTGCAAGGTGCTGTCGGGAATGTACAACTCGAAAAACTGGATGGATTCATTCAGTACAGAAATCAGTGGGCCGCCTATTATGAAGAAGCCTTTAAAAATATTTCCTGGATCAGAACTCCGAAAACACCCGATGGATACAGACACGGATGGCAATCCTATGTCTTGTTTATCGATGAAGAAAAGGCGCCTGTACGCCGCAACGAATTGATGGAATTTCTACAAAACAAGGGAATTGCCACACGACCAGGAACGCATGCCGTGCACATGCTTCAGTTTTATAGGAACACATTTGGAATTCAAGCTGAGGACTTTCCTAACGCCCGTAAGGCTGACCAACAATCAATGTCCATACCACTCCATAATTTGATGGAACCAGAAGATTTTCATTACATCGCAGATTGTATTCAATCAGTAAAATAATCCATCATCCATGTGCGGACTCACCGGCATCTTTCATTTAGACGGTCAACGCGTTTCAGAAACTGCGTTGAACCAGATGACCGACGCGCTCGCACACAGGGGTCCGGATGGTAGAGGAACATATATCCACGAAAACATCGGACTGGGCCACAGACGGCTTTCCATACTCGATGTAAGTCATCTTGGAGCTCAACCCATGTTGTCTGCTGATCAAGACTGGGTTTTGGTGTTTAATGGCTGTGTTTACAATTTTAAATCGCTCAGACAAGAACTGATCTCTCTGGGATACCGGTTTAAATCGAATTCGGATACAGAAGTTATTGTCGAAGGCCTCAGCCGCTTTGGCCCGGATTATTTTCAACTCTTCGACGGCATGTTTGCGATCGCCGCACTCCATAAAAAATCAAAAACACTTTATTTATCCAGAGACCGGTTCGGTGTAAAACCCCTGTATTACTTTTTTGGCAATCAAACTTTATTGTTTGGATCTGAAATCAAAGCCATACTTCAGCATCCCTCATACCAGATTAATCTAAATATTCCGGCGCTCAACGAATATTTTACTTTTCAAAATTTATTCAGATATCACACCTTGTTTGAAGGGATCTACATGCTTCCGGCAGCAAATACTCTGGCTATAAATCAAAGCACAAAACAGTTGCAGCACCAGGCCTGGTGGGATTACAATTTTACAGCTACGGACGAATCTATGGATTTTGAAGAAGCCAAATTGGAAACCGAGCGCTTACTTCAAAATGCAGTTACGAGACAAATGGTGTCCGATGTTCCCATCGGAAGTTATTTGTCCGGAGGAATGGATTCCGGGGCCATTACAGCTTTGGCCAGTAAACAAGTACCCAGGATTACCACGTTTACCTGTGGATTTGACATGAGCAGTGTTACGGGTGTGGAAGCCAATTACGACGAGCGACGCGATGCTGAACTCATGGCCAATCATTTTAAAACAGAGCATTACGAGCAGGTGATCAACGCAGGAGATCTTTCCTGGTCCTTGCCGCGCGTGGTCTGGCATCTCGAAGACCTGCGGGTAGGAATGAGTTATCCCAATTATTACATCAGCAGACTGGCTTCGAAATTTGTAAAAGTTTGCTTGCAGGGAACAGGAGGAGATGAATTGTACGGCGGATATCCGTGGAGATATTACCGCGTATTTCAATCTATCGACAAACAGGATTATTTTGATCAGTATTACGGATTTTGGCAGAGACTGGTCCCCGAAGAGCAAAAAAATCAACTATTCAACGAATCTTTAATTCCAAATATTGATCAGGATGGTCCTCGGACAGCTTTCGAAAGGGTTTTTCTCTTTAACGATCGCTTGCGGTACGATACTCCGGAACAACATATTCAGAACAGTCTTTATTTCGAAATCAAAACCTTTCTCACCGGGTTGTTGGTCGTTGGCGATAAACTGTCTATGGCTAATGGATTGGAGGAAAGATTTCCGTTTTTGGACAATGCCCTGGTGGATTTTGCACAAAAAATTCCGGTCAGGCATAAACTTGCCGACCTGGAGAAATTGAAAAAAATGGACGAGGATGTTTTTGGAAATAAGAAACAGCTTTACAAAGAATTTAAGGATGGCAAGAATGTACTCAGGAAAGCACTCGAAGATTTTATACCTGAGAAAATCATAAATCGTCCAAAGCAGGGATTCAGTGCTCCCGATGAAAGCTGGTACCGGGGAGAAAATGCACACTACATCCGAGAATTGCTCTTGAATAAAAAAACGGTTTCAACCGATTATATCAACAAAGATTATATAGCCAGGATCCTGGATGAACATTTTCATCATCGGATCAATCACCGCTTATTGATCTGGAGTCTGATGAACTTTGAATGGTGGTGCAGAATTTTTCTGCATGGCGAAAAAATTTAAGCCCGACTGCTTTTTCCACGGCCGGGCCTAAATATCCTAAATCAGAAAATTGTATTAATTTCTGTTATAACCCAGCATCCAGCCAATCGCTCCACCGGTAAGAGCGCCCATCAAAGAGGACACGATCAGGTTGATAAAAACGATTCCATAGCCTGTGTAAAAAGTGGTACTGGCCAGAAATTGAAAATCAAAACCCAGAGAAATACAGGCACTGACTACAGCACCGGCAATGGCTCCAGTCTGGAACGTTCTGATATTTGCCCAACGTTCAAAAATGATCGCTATGGAAAGCGACATAAAGATCCCGCTGATAAAATAAAACAGGATGTTTTGCTGGTCTTCGGGAAGCATCATGGCTTTAGCCGCATCAGAAATATTGGCTTCCATCAAATTTTTAAAAGCAATGGCATATACCGCCCATCCTGCTAAAAAGTTTACCAGGGCTCCCACGAGGGTCGCCAAAAGCAATTTCGTTGTGTTCATTTTGTTTGAGTTTTTAAAATTTTTGAAAATTAAAAATAAGACTTTTTTAATTACATAAAGTATTTTTTGAATTGCACCAAATTTGTCTTCCTTGGATGGGAATTAAATTAGGTCGTATATTGGCTGGCGATTTGAGTCTATCTGTATGATCCTCAGAATTTTCGGAAAAATACTCCAGAAATGGATCGCTCAGCGTCAGCGTGCAATTCGAGCAAAATTTCATCGGACCTTACCGGCTAATGAACTCATGGTGGATCGGTGGGAAAAAGCCCGGCAATTGGGATTTGGGGAAGGCACCAGTATTTATGACAGTGCATTGGTTTTTGGAGATGTTCAGATTGGTTCTCAAACCTGGGTCGGTCCTTTTGTAATCCTTGAAGGCACAGGCGGATTAAAAATTGGCAACAATTGTTCGATTTCTGCTTCCGTACACATTTATACACACGACACCGTACAATGGGCTATAAGCGGTGGACGGTCAAGTTACGAATATGCTCCCGTCGAAATTGGGAACAACTGTTATATTGGTCCGCATTGCGTTATAGCGAAAGGTGTTACTTTAGGAGATGGCTGCGTGGTTGGAGCCAACAGCTTTGTAAACAGTTCATTTGGACCCGGGATTAAATTAGCAGGAAATCCGGCAAAAGAAATTTAATACATGACATTGCATTTACAGGAATTATTTGAAATGCCCATCGGGATCGAAGGCAACCTCATTGAAACTACGAAATCCGGAACCGCCATTCAGGACAACCAACTTCAGACCAAAGATGTATTTTCTGAAAAATGGAGCTCAACGCACAGTCTGGAAGAAGTAGAAAAATTGTTTGAAACTCAAAGGGAATGGTTTCTTAAGTTGTATGGATTTGACAGCGAAGAAAATCTCCAAAATTATTTACAAAACAAAAAACTAATTATCGATACGGGATGTGGTTTGGGTTATAAGGCAGCCTGGTTTGCAAAACTCGCACCTCATGCAACGGTCATCGGCATTGACATTTCAGATGCAGCTCAAATTGCAGCTGAAAGTTATCAATCTATTCCTAATCTCTTTTTCTTACAAGCCGACATTGCTGCGACTGGTCTTCGGCCTCATTCCTGCGATGTGGTCGTTTGCGATCAGGTCATCATGCATACAGAAAATCCCGAGTACACTTTTAAGCATTTATCCTTATGTACTGCTGAAAATGGTGAATTCCTCTGCTACTTCTACCGGAAAAAAGCATTACCACGCGAATTGATAGACGATTATTTCCGCAAAGGCACCCATGAAATATCTAATGAAGAGATGTGGAAATTTTCTGAGCAGCTGACCGAATTGGGAAAAAGGCTTTCTGAATTGAATGTCCGATTCGAATGCCCTGATATTCCGCTCATAGGAATCAAGGGTGGCGAATACGATATTCAAAGATTTATTTATTGGAACTTTTTGAAATGTTTTTGGAGAGAAGACTGGGGCTTTGATCTTTCAAAAATCACCAACTACGATTGGTATGCACCCAGCAATGCCAGGCGTTTCAGTAAGGAAGAAGTCATGAATCTTGCCCGGGAAAACAACATGGAAGCAAGATTTTTCCACGAAGAAGAAGCTTGTTATTCGGCATGTTTCAGGCCTGTACACGGATTCATCTAAAAATAAATAGAATCACATTATGACCTTACAGCAATTTTTCAACTGGATTCAGGAAAATCCCATGATGATTTTGTATTATTTTGCTTTGATTTTTCTGTTCACCATTTTGTTAAACACGCTTGCAGAAAACAAAGGACAGCTTTACCCCTGGAATTGGATGTACAGCATTGTGCTTTATCTGGTTTGCATTCCCGGAATCTTCGCGATCACGCTCAATATTTATTTTTTTTTATTTGAAAAGAGAAGCATTATGGAAACTGAGTTGCTTCTGCAAATTTTTCCGGTATTCATGATGTTTGCCATCATTTACTTTATAAGGAAAAATGTACAACTTGGCGATATTCCAGGATTTGAACGATTGTCAGGTCTTATGTGGATTATTTCCATTCTTTTGTGCCTGATGTGGGTCATCGACAGGACTCATCTTTATGCCATCAGTTTTGTACCTTTTTATTATGTTCTGATATTCCTGATGATATCCATTTTTTTACTTCGGTATTTTTCAAGAAGTTTATCAAAATAAAACACCTTCCACAGATATTAAAATAAAAAGACCACTCAACCTGATGCTGAATGGTCTTTAACGCCGGTAAAATAGTTTTCTCTATTTAAGGACGGTCAATGCCAGACGCTCATTGATTCCGCCTGCCTTTAGATCTATTGAGTACAATCCGCCTGGGATCAGATTCAAGTCAATAAAGATTTTCTTAGCATTTGCATTTTTATCTAAAGAATACTCGCGATTCATAAACTCGCGACCATAGATATCGGTCAATTTCATATGAACAGTTCCATAAATCTTTTCATCAAAATTTATAGTTACATATTCCTTTGTTGGATTGGGATAAATCCATGCCATTGCAGCTGGTAAGCGATCCTGGCTACTGATGTCCGATTCATTGCTCATGGTGTAACCACCATCCGGACGCAAGGCAATGATGCGATAGATATATTTCCCTTTTGTTGTACCCCCGGGCGCGTTAAAATTGAATAAACACCGATTTTGATTCTCCGTTGATTTTTCGTTTCGATACACAGCCAGATATTCAAATTGGCTGGAGCCCGGTAATTTTCTTTCAATTCTAAAAGCAGATGCACAAAGGTTATCTTCCATTGTCCAAACTAACGTATGTTTGTTTGGATCGATTCCCGTTTCGCTAATACTTGTTTCCAAATGTATGAATCCGGTATGAGATTGCGAAACTTCCAGATCCTGCTGATAAAGAACCAGATCTTTGGTGTTAACTTTTAGCCCAAAAGCCGGATTGTACATGGCTGCACCAATATCTTTTATAGTGTCACAGGAACTTCCCGTGAGTTTATAAGAAGTCCATTCGCCGTAATCTTCAGTTAAATCTGAATCTCTGGATGGGTCGCTTCCCTGCAATACCGGAGAAAGCACAAAATCATTCAGACGTGCGACTTTAACATAGTACTCTCCTGGTTCAGCACAGAAACTATAGAATCCATCGTGTACGAACCTGGAGTTGTTGGAATAAGTTTTTACACGTGCATACAGGGTATTGGATGGCAATTTGAACAAATAAACATAGAGTCCATTGATCCCGTTTTCTGTATTTTGTTGTATCCCGTCTTTATTTCCATCATAGAAAACAAATCCCGAGATCGGAATACATTTGTACAAGCCCAGGTCCCAGCTAAGATCTTCCTCTCCTGCAGTCAGATTTGTATTGGGTGTAGCATTGGTACCATTATCAGATCCCGGATCGCTGTCTTTGTCGTCCGTGCCTACGTCTCTTTTGGTCATGGTATATCCTGGAGGGATAATAAATTTTATAAAATAATTTCCAGGTAGAATATTATCAAATAGATATTTTCCGGAACTATTAGTTTTTGTAGATTTTACAAAAATCTTTGTATTCGCATTATAAAGCTCGACCATAACATTGGCTATGCCTTCCTCACCTGTTTCCTGAATTCCATTTGCATTTTTATCGTGCCAGACACAGTCACCAATTTTTGCACGCAATCCAAATCCTGCCACATCGTGATCATCTTCATCCTGGTTGACAGACAAACCACCTCCAATAATATTATTATCATCCGGGTCACCAGGTTTTATAGCTCTTTCGTGGGGCCCATCAGAACCCGGTTTGCTGTCGGCATCCAGCATACTGATATCCATTCCGGTTGTATCAAATGCCTGTAATATTTCTGCCCAGTTAAAAAAGTCAGACAATTCGTTACTGGGCAACGAAAGTAAACGGATATCCACAGAATCAATATCTCCTTGATTGAAAACCCGGTTAAATCTGTATTCAGCTCTGGATCCGTTTAAGGTCCAACCCGGATTCTTAGTAGGCAACCACTGATATCCGATATTCAAATAATCACCTATGAGGATAGAAGTAGCCGGTAGATTTCCCTGATTAAATACTTTAATCCTGAAAATAGCCGTGTCCCCGTTCGGTTCGAGACTTTCCTTTCGCAAAGCCAAATCATGTATAAGTATCATGGCCGGATCATGATCGTCTTCATCCATCACACCATCGCCATCAGAATCCTGTCCATCATCATCAATAAAATTATCAGTGACAGTATTTGGAATTCCTCCAGGGTCGTTGTTCCGGTTAAAATCGTATTTAGAATCGAGATCCAGCAAATAAATTCTGTTTTCAAAATCTACGGCCCTGACAATTTCTGAAAGGTTTACCAAATTGAAAACTCCGCCTGGATATTGGTGAATTTTCAAATTAATAAATAACCTGACGCTATCACCTGGATTGAGCAATGTATCTTTTGTATAAGTTGCTGTATGAGTACCTGCATCGTAAATCCACCCCGGGTTGTCAATCCAACTCAGGCCATTCGGTAAATAGTCGACAACAGAAAATTGGATGGCCGGTACATTTCCCTGATTGTAAACATTGATGGAAAACAAAGCGGTATCTCCATATTTTACAGGGAGTGCCCCGTGATATAATTTACATAAGGCCAAATCAAAAATGCTCGGTGCAGCCGGATCGTGATCATCTTCTTCTCCTCCCAGATCCTGCGAATTGATGTCGTTGTCTTCCGGAGAACCTGGTAAAACAGAGCGTTCCACAACATTGTCCGAACCCTCCCTACTGTCAAAATCCTGGCCTGTTCTGTCAAGCGAATCCAGATTTTGGGATCCAACAATTTCGGCAAAGTTTATCCAATTATTAAAATCGTGAGTAGCCTTCAATTTCAGGTAAATACTAACCTTCAGGCTGTCTCCTGGATTGATTCGATCCATCATGATATGTTCTGCATGATCGCCGTCTAATTTCCAGTGTGTATTTTTTGCATGAACAAATTCATATCCAGAAGGGATGTGATCGCGAATGCCCACGCGTCCTGCTGAGTCCGTTCCCTGGTTATATACCGTAATTTCAAATTCAAGCTCTTGTCCAATGACATGGGGTTGTGGATTTAATAATACTTTCTTCAAAGCCAAATCCCAAACAAATGTACTTGCCGGATCTTTGTCGTCTTCATCTGTGATGCCATCTTTATTGGAATCCATGCCATCATCGTCAATATGATCATCTGATGGCGTTGAAATATTTCCACCGGCATCATTATTAATATCCATATCGTGTTCGCTGTCAAAATCATCCTGTAAAATATTCAGAATATGATGGAGCGTAACAATAAATGCATTTTTAACCTCGGCCATGTTGACCCAATCTGCCGGATCCGTCGTTGGCAATACTTCAAGGGTAATGGTTTTTACCACAGAATCTCCCGGATTGATAATAATTGGAATTTCAGTAGTTACCATGTTATTTCCGATCGGATTCCACTCCGGATTATCTGCCTGATGAAAAACATACCCTTTCGGTATATAATCTACCAAAGTAATATTCTGCGAAGGCACATTGCCCTGATTATATAACCAGATATTGAAATCAATTTTTTGATGGTATCCTGTTGCCAATGCATTCGCTTTGACTTTGCGCAAAGCCAAATCAAAAATAATCGTAGTCGCTACGTCGTGATCATCTTCGTCTTCGTTTGGATTCGTTCTGCGATGCCCCTTTAGAAAATCATCTTCCGGGTCAAATGGCTTTACCTGATTATCATTTCTGCGATCGCGGTCAGGATTTGAATCTTTATCAACCGGTGGAATGTGATTTGGCGATTCGAATTGCGTAATTTCAGCCGCATTGATGACATCATTGACATTTTTGAAACCGGCGTGAATTCTGATGATCAGATCTGTGATTACACTATCTCCGGGTTTAATAGAATCGATGACATGCGTCAAGGTGCTATCATTAATAAAATTCCATTCCGGATTGAGAATCGGGTCAAATGTATAAGTCAAAGGCATGTAATCCGTGACTTCAATCTGATGAGCGGTAATGCTACCCTGATTGTAAACGGCGATCCTGAAAGCAACGTAATCGCCATTTTTTGCTGTTGTAGAAGTGATTTCGTATTTTCGAAGGGCCAGATCAAAAAAGTCGAAATCTGTACAAACCGTATCCTTTTGATCCGGAATTCCATCGCTGTTGATGTCCAGAGTTGATTCATTAAAAATTCCAAAACCCGCAAGAAATTCACCTTGCTGATTCTTTTTGCAGGCCTGGTAATAATTATCACCTGAACTTCCACTGCTATAATCCAGATCTAAATGTATTTCTATGTAAAAACTATCTGTAGAAAACGCATTCAGATTTCTACCATTGGCCAGTAACCAGCCAGTAATACCAGGATTTGTAGATAAATTGTTCGGTGCTCCCTGATTTATTTGGAATCCTGCATGTTTAATGACGAGATCATCCTCAAAATTTGGAATGTCGTACAAATCATAAGTTCCTGTTGCCCCTCCTTTATTCTGCACGACGATCAGATAATTCGCGATGATAGATTCATCTGCCTGTTTTATTTTGGACAGCAATACTTTTTCGTGTTTAATCTGCGGCAGGTCCCCACAAGATGTATCTCTTTTTTCCGGACGAAAATCGTTGTTTAAATCGAGCATGACCGCGTTAAAAAGGCCTTCACCAATTCGTGGAATAAGACTGTTTTGAAATCCGCAGACCCGATATATATTATTTCCCAGTGTATTGAGATCAAAATCCATCAGTACTTTCAAATCCATTTCAAAACTATCCGTTTCTCCAACGAGGATTTCCTGATTGCTGGCAAGGAGCCAACCATCAACGGGCACTATGTTTGGCAATAATCCTCCTGCACCGGTATTAGAAATAAAAGATGCATTTTGAATAATGATATCGTCTTCGAATGTTGGCCTGTCTAATAAATTATATTGTCCGGCTGCTCCTCCTTTGTTCTTGATTGTGACCAAATATTTTAAAGTATAAGCTTCAAGACTTGTCTGCTCAACATCTGTTAATGTCTTATTCAATTCCAGATAAGGTATATCAGTACATATAGTATCTGCAAGATCGAATTGACCATCACCATCAAAATCCAGTAAGGCACGGTTAAATAAACCCTGACCGGATTGTAGTAAATTTCCTGCTGAACCACAGGAGGTGTAAATATTGTCGCCATCAGAACCGGGATGTAAATCGATACGGACATTCACAGTAAGAAACACCGTATGTTTTACACCTGGTGCGATGAGTTGGTTGGAAATAATAGTCCATGGTCCTGTTCCGAACAATGCTCCTCCCCCTTTTCCCGGAATGTTGGTGGTATAAAAAGCTGCCAAAACTTTGATATCATTATCAAAGCCCGGAATATCCTGCAATGTATAAGTTCCGGTTTCATTTCCATGATTTTCAATTTCAATCCGGTAGACAATGTTATGTGAAGCATCAGATTGAATCGTATTAGAGACCAGATTTTTTTGTACGCTGATATTGGGCCTTGGACAAATTGAGGGAGTGGTAAACAGTGAATCCAGACAATCAAAATTATCCGCATCTCTGATCTCAACTTTGTAGGTGGTCACTCCGTCCGCATGAAATTCCGAATTGGGTGCCATGCCGACCAGAATGGCAGAACCATAAGACGCACTACCTAAAACATTTCCATTCAACAACACTTCATACCTGCTGGTAGGCCCTGCCTGTGCATTATCAGCGCTTACCAGAACTGCAAACCAATCGTCAGCAGGATCATTTACTGTACCATTGTTGTTGCATTCTGTTTGTAAAAATGTATTTACCTGCAATCCGCAGCATTCAACAATTTGGACTCTGTAATTGCATTGTTGCCAGATAGTGTCGCCATATTGGTCGATGGCATAATAATAATAAGCTTCATAATTATCATCCAGACCCAAAAATGTTTTATCAAACAGCAAGCTTTCTGTATTTCCAACGATGGTTTGGGTAGTACTGTCAAACCAGCAATAGTGAACCATTCCGGGTATAGCTAAAAGTTGTACCAGCGCATCTCGATTGCTGCACAGCTTTTGAACCGGCGGACAACAATTTGCAGGTTGATCGTAGGCAGCCACAGAATCAACCCTGCAGTGCTGATCAAAAATGTAATAGGCTCTGATATTCACATCCTGGATTCCATGGGAAGCCAGATTTTTGAATTGAACTTGAATCTGTCCATCTGGTTTTCCTTTGACAATTTTAGTTTCACCTGTTGACAGTTCAATAAAAATATCACCGACCGGACAATTGCTTGCGTCAAGTTGAAATTGGAGATCAAATCCGTTGGTTAATGGGTTGCAAGCGGAAATGACCAGTCCAGACAACGATACTTTTCCGGGCCTGGTCTGAAAAAATCCAAAATCAAATGAATGATCGTTTTGTCCGCTGATACCGGTTTGGAGATCAAGAATAACATCGCCATTTAAATCAGTTTTTCCATCTGAATCTGTCTGATCGTTATTGGGAACACCATCATCCGGTGGTGACAATACAAAACCATTCAAAGCAGCCTGAGTGGCTGGCGATGGGATTTTTAGTTGAAAAGCTGTTTGCGGAGTAAGCTCTGTTAAACCATAAACAAAAGCATTGGGATAAGGATTTATTGGAGGTGCAGGTTGGTTTGAAAAAATATAATGACCAAATTCATTGGTGGTAGCAGTGGCAATCAGCAGGTTGTTTTTATAAAGTTCAATTTCAACGCCTGGAATTGGTGGTTCAGTTGGATCCTGAATTCCATTATTATTCCGGTCGGACCAGATGTAATTACCAATTTCCAACGGAGCTGCTTTGCTGAAAATTTTCATGTCTCCCAACGCATTGCTTTTTCCTACGAGCAAACCAAAATCTTTTGGGATGATGACATATCTTTTTTCCCAATCACCGGAGGTATTATTTAAATGCATCACCCCACTGGTAAAGGGTCCAAATGGATCGACACAACTGGTGACCACATTTCTGAATCCAGGACACAAACTCAAAGCGCCGTTTACACTTTCGCGTTCGACTGTAACTCCTGCCACTGAAATAGCATGATCGCCGAAATAAAATTCACCACTACCCGGACCAAAGCCGGTGTTTCTTCCCGCAGTTTCTATAACGCCATCATTCGCATTATTTTCTAATATAAATTGTTGTTGGTTGTTGTCGTACCGGGCCCGAAGTATATCACCAAAGCTGATTATGGTATGGATTCCATTACCATTGAGATCGTGTTGATTGATTCCACCTTGCATGGAATATCTATCCATAATTCCCAAAATCATTACATCCTCACTTTCAAATTCAATATCAGACAACACTGGTTGAGGATACTGACAGAAAATATCGCCTCCGTCAGGACAGTCCCCATTCCATGTATCAAGCCAGGGATTAAAATTGATTTTATTGGTAAATGCGGGATAGTCTAATGGGAAACTGAGCACTTCTGTAAAAATTTCGGTGGAAGGATCAAATGCATACACATAAGCCTGCAAATCAGCAGCTGTTCCCGCAGCTCCGGAAGCATCACATACGACCCCTACGTACAGAATACCCCGGTGCATTTTTACTGCCCAGGGTCTGAAAGTTCCATTTGCACAACCGGGATCCGGTATGGCAAAAGAATCTACATCACTGGCATTCGGTGTTTCATAGGGCAAATTAATAAACACGGAATACAACTTCCGTGTATGTAAACTTACAATATATAAGGTTTTTTCATCTTCTGAAATTTCCATCCCGCCATAGGAAATCTTGCCAACAAAACTGTATGATAATGAGTCGGTAGATACCGGAGGAATTTGTAAAGGCAAATTCCTTTGGGTATTGTCTGGAAAATTCCCGGATGGCACACCAATGGAATTTAAATCTATAAGAGGCATGGCACTATTGGCCTGCATGTTCAATTCGTAAAGCCCTCCATAAGAAAGGGGGCCGATGCCACTATGCCTTTTTAGAGCGGCAGAAGTAAAAATTTTACCACTGGATTTTTGGACTGCAACTCCCCAACAGCTACCAATCTGGCTACCGGTTCCCAAACTTACAGCATTGCTGGCAAGTCCGCCATGCTGTGCTTGAATGATCTCGGTATTGGTTTTACCCCCGGCCTGATAATCGAATTTGATGAATGCATCAAAATTCACGAATGCAGACTGCGGATCGAGTGGATCTCCCATTACATAACAAGGCGTTACAATTTGAGGATCCACGCAATAATCACCAGGATAGTTTATGCCATAAGAAAGACTTGCAGGATTGGTTAGAATGAACTGGACCGAAGTGCTGCTTGAATTTTGCAAGGCGTTGGCGGGGGCAGAAAAATCAAAGGCTTTTGTTTGCCTGAATTCAACCCGGTAAGGAGCCTGATCAATGGGATTTGCAATAAATCTCCCCCATTCATCCGTAAAACTGATGCTGGTGTTTCCCTGGAGTCCGGTGATGATTACCTGTACACCTTCAATCCCGGGTTCATAATAACTTAGGCTTGAATCTCTTGAACTATTTGCATTGTAATCCCTGTAAACGGTTCCTGAGATTTGCGAGTTAAGTGCTGAATAACAACACATTAAAGCAAGAAGGATCTTGAATCTGAATGGGGATTTTAGGTACATGACAATCTATTAGGCACAATACAGGAAGCAAAAACTGTACCATATATTTTAAATTAATATAATATCATCGTCCCCTTCCAAAGACATGAAGTCTCTAAAAGCTTAGAATCTAAAGAACTAATATGTTGGAATTTGACTTGAAAATTAATAGGATGCGATCAATCTGGCCAGGTATTCACCATAGGGGCTTTTCCCCAACAGAACAGCTTGTTCTTTTAGTTTTTCTTTATCTATATAGCCCATCAAAAAGGCCACCTCTTCGGGGCAACCTATCTTCAGACCCTGCCTTTGCTCAATAACCTGAATGAATTGAGAGGCCTGCATTAATGACTCGTGAGTACCTGTATCCAACCAGGCGATACCACGTCCCATGACGCCTACCGTTAATTTTCCCCGATTTAAATATTCTTTATTGACATCGGTAATTTCATATTCACCCCTGGAGGAGGGTTTTAAATTTTCAGCTATTTCGACGACGGAGTGATCGTAAAAATAAATACCGGGTACAGCAAAGTTTGATTTTGGATTTTTGGGCTTTTCTTCAAGCGAAAGCACGCGATTGTCTGCATCAAATTCAACAACGCCATAACGTTCAGGATCTGCTACCGGATAAGCAAAAATGACAGCCCCATCTGGTGATGCTTTGCTTCGAAGCAATTCTGGAAATTTACTCCCATAGAAAATATTATCTCCAAGAATCAAACAAACAGGATCTCCGCCGATAAATTCTTTCCCCAATACAAAAGCCTGAGCCAGACCGTTAGGGACCAACTGTTCTTTATAGGATAAGCGGATTCCAAACTGGTCGCCGTCTTTGAGCAATTCTTTAAATTTAGGAAGATCAGCCGGAGTTGAAATGATGAGAATATCTTTTATCCCCGCCAACATTAAAGTTGAAAGAGGATAATAAATCATAGGCTTGTCGTAGACTGGCATCAACTGTTTACTCATAGCCAGTGTAAGAGGATACAATCTTGTACCATGACCTCCAGCTAATATGATTCCTTTCATTTTTCTCTTTTTTTATGCTACCGAAATAAATGATTCAAACCGACATTATTTTTTTTCAATTAATTTCACTATGGCATTAATCATATCCAAGACCGGCTTAAATTCTTCATTTGTAATTAAGGCTCCCTTTTCCAGCTTATGCAACAATGCATCTGATTCCCTGATGGCTTTGCCGCAGTGCAACATGGTAAAATTCGTCTTCAATTCATGCAAACTGTTAAAAATTCTCCTGACATCGCCTTCGCCAATTCTTTTTACAATTTCATCCGATTTCGATCTGGCATCAGAAATCCATTCATGTAACATTTCTTCCAGCAATTTTTCATCCTGAAATGTCAATCCTTTAATAAATCTGGTGTCAATTGAGATTTCCATATGATGTATAGAGTTGCTCATCTCTCGGATAAAAAATAAACTGTGCTCCCAATTCCGACAATACAAAAAGGCAAAAATGTCCCTGGTGTTCGTTGAATACTTTTTGGAAATCAGCAATTTTATCTTCCAAAATGATATTTTTAACAGAAAACTCTTCGAGACTTGATGCATGCACCGACCACAATCCTGAATCGGGACCCGCCTCGATCAACATAACACCCATTTCGAGTTCCTGTTGATGCAAAATAAAGATTGGGTAGTTCGTTAGTTCCTGATCCAGCATGATCTCCAACGCATGATTCAGAGCCTTTCTGTACCTTTTCAGATCCTCTTCCAGCTGCAAATATTTTTCTATAGACCCACTCATGTTCGCAAAGATAATAAGGTCACACTTTCGACGTGATTGGTATGCGGAAACATATCCACCGCTCTGATCTTAATCACCTGATACACTGAAGAAAGCCTGTCGAGGTCTCTGGCCAGGGTAGATGGATTACAACTTACATAGATCAATTTCGAAACCTTAAGTTTGTTCAATTCTAAGCACACACTTTCGTGCAGGCCCATTCTTGGTGGATCTACTACTACAATATCGGGGTCCCCCTTCCCGAGTATCCAATTCGATAATTCAACTGTCTCCGCAACTGCGGTGTGAAACTCGCAATTCTGCAATTGATTGATTGCCGCGTTTTTTTGCGCATCCTCCACTGCCGAAGGCACTGTTTCCAGGCCAATGAGCTTCTTTGCAGTATGGGCCAGATAAATTCCAATACTTCCTACTCCGCAATAGAGATCAACGATCGTTTCACCACCTTTCAAATCACAATAAGATTCTATCAAATTAAACAATACCTGGGCTTGTTTGGGGTTTGTTTGAAAGAAGGACTTCGGCCCAATTAAAAATTTAACGCGATCCCAGACTTCAGTTAAAAATGCATCGCCAAATTTTAATTCCAGATCCAGGTCATATAAACTATCGTTGTATTTGTTATTGATGGCAATGTAAATACTTTTGATTTCCGGAAATTTATCAACCAAAGCTTTTGTAAGCAAATTGATTTTTATGGAATCGGCATATCCAAAACTCAGGATGCACATGATCTCATGGCGGCTTGTGCTCCGAACAGTGAGATTTCTCAAAAATCCATGATGAGTTTTAATATCGTAATATTCCCAATTTTGTTCAAGGCTGAAACTGCGAATAAAATTCCGGATCTCATTCGACTTCCCTCCCTGATGAAAGCAATGATGAATGTCTACTACTTTCTGGAAATGTCCTGGTCTGTGAAATCCTACTGCTTTATTTGAATCGGATTCAGCTTGGGTTTCTCCGCCCAATTTCCATCGATGTTCAGAAAAAGTAAATTCAAGTTTATTTCTGTAATATTCGGTTTCGTTGGCGGCCAGGATAGGTTCAAACACCGCTTCGCGAATTTTCGCAATACGCATAACCGCATCTTTAACCCATTGTTCTTTTTGCAACAATTGTTCTTCGTAACTGATGTTTTGCCAGCTGCAACCTCCACAAACCCCAAAGTGCCGACAGTGTGGAGAAACCCGGGATTTCGAGGGGACGAGTAATTCGTGAATTTTACCGAACCAATTTCCTTTTTTCTTAGCAAAATAGGCCACTTCAATTTCGTCACCGGGCACCGCACCTTCAACAAATACGACCATTCCTTCGCGTGTTCTTCCAACTGCAAAGCCGTTGTTGGCGATGGAGTGAATTTTAACAAACTCATTTTCTCTGTTTCTTCTCGCCATCAATCAATAATTGTAAATTCTATCCTTCTGTTGAGCCTCCTTCCTTCTGATGTTGCATTGTCTGCAACTGGCCGGGATTCGCCAAGCCCTTTTAATTCCAGGCGGTTGAATGCGATGCTTTTTGACACCAAGTAATTGGAAACAGCCTGTGCTCTGAGTTGAGATAGATTTTGATTGTCTGATTCTGTTCCAACATCATCTGTATGGGCTTCAATTCGCATTCTGATTTGACTATTCTTGATTAAAAATTGAGCCAGGGCATCGAGCTCGAACCTGCTTTCCGGCAATAGAACATCAGAGCCGGTTTCAAAAAATATATTTTTAAGAACAAACGGGATTTCCCTGGATGTTTCTGTTTTTGCTAAACCCACTTTTAAGAGCAATGGCTTGTAAATAGATTTGTATTCTGCACAAAGAAACTGATCGGAAAAAAAGTTATAAAGTTCGCGATGTACCTGAATGCCATAATCGGAGCCAGTGGGAAGTGAAAAAATGATCAAGCCTTTGGAATCCGTAGATTGATCCATGACTTTTTTTTGTGTACTGAGATTAAAAATCTTAATATTTGCCTGAAGAGGAGTATTTGTCTGCTTATCGAATACGGCAATCTGAACATAACTCGCAGGAGTAATCTGAAGCGACACGGGCAATTCAATTTCATACAAATCGAGATGAGGTTTCAACTCTGGTTGGTTTACATATTCCTTATCGCTGGCCATCCACGCTGTTTTGCCATCAGGCAATACGATCCATGAAGATTCGTCGCCAATAGAATTAATGGGGAACCCAAGATTTACGGGAGGGGTCCAATGATTGAACGAATCCAATTTACTTACATACAAATCTTTTCCACCCATACCGGTGTGGGCATCGGATGCAAAATACAACGTGTTTCCATTGGGATGTACAAATGGGCTTACATCATCACCAGTCGTATTGACGGGTTCGCCCAGATTCTTGGGGAAACTCCAACTCCCATCTTTTTTTCTGTGTGAAACCCAAAGATCGTGACCTCCCAAAGTACCTTTCCGGTTACTTACAAAATGAAGGGTTCTGCCATTGTTGGAAAGGCAGGCTTGCGATTCATAGGCCGGAGTATTGATTTGTTCTCCCAAATTTCGCGGAGCACTCCATTGCATGCCGTCCCACTGCGTATAATATAAATCGCATCCTCCCAAACCATCCCTCCTGTCGCATGAGGTAAATACCATAAAATTACCGTCAGCCGATACCGTCGGCGAGCCTTCGTTGAATGGACTGTTTAATTCGGTGAGCGCTTGTGGCTGGGACCATCCTGTATCTAAACGGACAGAGACATAAATATCTTCATCGCCCATTGGCGTTCTTCGGGTGAAATAAGCTCTTTGACCTGCTGCATCGATACTGGGCATGTATTCAGAAAAATTTGTACAAAAAGCGCGAATGGTTTTCATTTCGACATTCATCATTTGTTTCACGGCTTCCTTTCCAAAATTTATATTTTTATAAAGCTCCCTTGCTTTCACCAGCAAGTCTTTATTTTCCTTCTCATGAAACAAGAAAACTTCCATGTTACCGGCTGCTTGTAAAAATTTTTCCAAACGGTACTGGACCAGAGCCAAGGTATAATAGACTTTAATTTTGTAAAATGAATCAAGTCTGATGGAATTCTCAAAAGCAATTTCAGCTTTTGAGTAATTTTTTAACTCATAATTTACAGAACCCAGCTGAATAAAAGCATCGATAAATGTGGGAGACTGAGCCGATAGTTTTTCAAATAAAGTTTGGGCTTTGCTCAGATGACCACTCCGGTATTCGTGTTGCGCTTCTTCGTATTTTTTGCGCATCTTGCCTGAAATAGATTTAATCGAATAGACTTCCTGTGCGTAAAGTCCATTTAAAAAAAATAAAAAAACAGGTAAATAAAAAATCCGAAGCATTTCCTTTTTAGATCAAAACGATAAACATCCCGTTTAACGTGTACCTATCAGGCTTGTTGTTCCAAAAATAAGGTGGCGGATGCATCGCCAAGCTCGGCAGCTTTCTTAAGATCCAGGATATAATCTGCTTTTCCGGCGGCCTTTCTGGCCATACCCCGGTGCATAAAGACTTCCGCGGTAATATGAAGATCGGCTTGTTCGTTGGTTTCAAGACTTTTATCAAATGCATCGAGAGCAGCATCTACCTCACCGAGTGCAAACAGGGTCTTGCCGTAATTAAACCAGGTCTTGGAGATGTGTTTGAAATTGGGGTCGGATTCAACAAAATTTTTGGCAACGATCAGTTTAAACTCAAATTTAGCTTTCTCAAATTCCTTAAGCTCCAGATGACAATTTCCTTTAGCCCTTCTGGCAGCCCAGTGAAGAGGCTGAAGAGCGATGGATTGTTTTATAGCATTGTCAAAATTTTCCAGCGCTGAAGCAAAGTCCTTTTTGATCATCAGGGTGCGCCCGATGCCATAATGAGAAGAAGCATTCATGTGATCGAAGTTTACAGACTTTCTGAAATCATATAAAGCATCTTCGTAATTTTTCAAATGGTAATTCACATATCCTCGGATTTCATAAGCCTGAGAATGCCGGTTGTGTTTTTCGATCGCATCCGACAAAAGCTGTATAGCTTCCATTTCTTTTCCTGTCTGCTCCGCCAGTTTTTTTCCTTCCTGATAAAGCATGACCGAAGATTTTTCTCCTTTGGGTTCAATATGGACATGCTGAATTATTTTCCCATTGTCTGTCATCCATGCATTGAGGCTACCGGACACAGAAAACTGAGCACAATATTCAAGGAGGCTAATGGTGTTTTTCCAAATCTTTTCGGAGGTAGTTCCAATAAAGCGATTGATGGTCAGGCTAAAATTTTCAGGTACGAACAATTGTTCGCTTGTCTTGAAAAGCAGCTCTTTTTTATAGAGAACTTCAGACTTTTGTTCAAACAATTGGATGATTTTATGGTAAGATTTCTCATTCCCAAATTCAAACTTACCCTGAACGATCACTTTAAAAAAATTGCCTGGTAGCATAGCTTAAGTAATTAACCCGTTTTCGTTTTGTAAAACTTAATTTTGAATATCCCGAAGGCTTTGCTTTCGCCCAATGCACACCGCAATGTAATTTATCGAATAATAAGAAATATGTATTATCCTGATAATAAAGCCAACTGCAAAGTTCCGAAGAAATTACGACAATATTTTATAATTCGTTCAAAATCAAAGAATTAAATTTTTACCATGCATACAACGCTGGTTTAATGTTAATTATATATATAAAAATCTTTACTTTACAAATCATTAACCTGGACTTTCCTGCAAACCCCTGGAACTGGCATAAACCCTTGCAAGTCAGCTGCATAAATTGCAAATGAAAAGATTTCGAAATATCAATAATTTGATGTCAGATATTAAATCCAAACCTTAGTCCCTTCGGTGCAGTTTTTACAGATTTCAATCCCGGATCTTTCTTTCCAAACCTGGTTTCGAAAATCAGCATAGTCTTTATCTTTCCATATTTCAGCCAGTGTTTTGTCGTTCAGATTTCCCAAAACGTGATTTGCGTCTTTGTCAAAACAGCAAGGAACAACGCGACCATCCCAGGTAATTACCGGAGAGCTCCACATCCTCCAGCAATGGTTGGAAAACTTATTGTCGATCGCATAACTTCCATCGCTGTTCTTTTTATACCGGGAATAAACCTCAGTTTCCGGAATGAAACCGGATCCCGAATTGAAATCATAAACCTGCGCGGTCTTGAATCGGATTTCATCACAATGCAATTCCTTCGCCAAATTCTTTGCCGCTTCCATCTGGTGCACATTGTCCCGAATTACCAAAAACTGAAATACGATATGAGGATTATTCTTTTTCAATTGCCGCTTTGCGGTCACAAGATTTTGTATGCCCGATTTAACTTTTTCCAGTTGTCCTCCGACTCTGTACAATTCATATATATCCTGAGTTACACCATCCACCGAAACGGTAAGTTGGTCCAAGCCCGACAACACAGTTTCTTCGCAATTCATAGGAGTTAAATAATGACCGTTAGTTGATGTGGATGTAAAAACTCCTGCAGTATGCGCCAGGCGAATACAGCGATATACTTCTTCATTTAAAAACGGTTCTCCCTGAAAATAAAAATTCAAATACCAAATGTGAGATAACCATTTAGGCAACCAACTTTGAAAATCATGCATTTGAAGATGTCCTGTTGGCCTATTGAATGACCGGAGTCCGGAAGGACACTGCGGACACCTCAAATTGCATGCGGTTGTAGGTTCTATCGACAGAGAAACCGGATAACCGCAATGCAGCGGTTTTCTGAGGACTCTGGAAAGCCAATAAGACCCCAGAACACTCCAAAGGTTCCACACACGCCTGATGCTGGCCTTTCTCAGTATTTTCAACTTCAATGCTAGGTTCACGAACCCTGTTTGCACAAAGTTAGGCGTTCCAATGTCAATAAGAATGATAAATGTATTTATCCATAGAGTTATCATTTCCAAAATACACGCTACAATTTAAAATAAGAAACTTCACTATTTTGATGCTTTAGATGAACTTTAGAAATCATACTCCAGTATCTTGGTTTGTTTTTACCTTGCAGTCTGTAAGAAATCCTCAATGAAATTTTTAATTGCCGGTCTTGGCAACATGGATAAAGAGTACCTGGGTACGCGCCATAACATAGGTTTTGATGTTATTGATGAAATTGCGGGAAAACTTCAGGTTACATTTACTACTGCCAATTATGCTCACATCGCTTATGCTTCCTATAAAGGCAGGAAAATCGTCCTGATCAAACCTACGACTTACATGAATTTAAGCGGTAAAGCAATTAAGTTCTGGTTGCAAAAAGAAAATGTCAAAATCGAGAATCTGTTTGTGGTCCTTGACGATCTCAATCTGCCTTTCGGGAAAATCAGGATACGGCCAAACGGATCAGATGGCGGACATAATGGCCTGAAAGATATTCAGGAAAATCTTATTTCCTCAAACTATGCCAGGCTCCGGGTTGGTATTGGGAATACATTCCCTAAAGGGAGGCAAGTAGATTTCGTTTTGGGAAAATGGAATGCAGAAGAATTAAAATTGCTGAATCAAATCAAGGTCCTGGCAGCTGAGTCTTGCCTTTCCTTTTGTTTTGCAGGCATTCAAAATACCATGAATATGTTCAATTCGAGAAGCATAACAGCTGAGTAATCTAATCTGCTGAGGTCCCGTATGAGGGTTTGTCTTCTTACTAAATTTTGCTTTTTATCGCTTTGCAGTTCGATCATTCTTTCAGGCTTACTACAACATTCCTTCATGTTATACAACCGATGAATTCACTAACTCCTGAACTAAAAAATGGAAGCAGCTGTTGCAAGCTGCCCCCACCTCGACTAAACGCATCATTAACCAAGCTTTACTAGCTCCAAACCTAAAAATTGATTCTCCTCCTATCAGAATTCCGATTGAATTAATAAGCAGGAATTCCTTTCAGTTCATGCAAATTATTAGGATCGGGATCAAGACCTCTGGAAGTAAATGCCAACGATTCCCTTAAAAAAACCGAATATTGAAGGTGATTATCTATTCATCGAACAGGAAATCAGAATCTCTTACCGTTGTAGCGATCCATTAGCATTTATACCAGTTCTTCATTGAATCCAATGCTACCAAAGATTTAGTCTTTGCTTACATAATTGTTCAGAATAAAAATTTCAAAATTATAATTCAATATTTTTACAACAGGCATAATAGCCTGGTTCGCATTTCACATTACATTTCATTTGAATCCCCGATCCCACTAAAGTTCCTCCGTGTTCAACTGAACATTCCGTGGCTCCTCTGCCTCCATGATCACATGAAGCCTTTATTGTGTTTTCTTTACACTTACAGCTTACTTTATCAACATCCGGATTGCTGAGCGGGCCATTGTATCCATAAAAAAAAGGATGGTAGTAATTTCCACTAACTTTTGCCAGGCTATAGCCGGTAACATTTGCGACAGGGTCATTGCCAAGCATCCATCTGATTTTATCTCCGGAATCCAATTCAATTTCCAATCCCGAATCAAGCTCCCTCAGTTGACGAACTTCAATATGCTGCTGAAAATCGCGAACTGAATTGGTTGACAAAATATAAATTTCATCCTGCGCGTTTCCTTTGGTTTTCAACAAGATCTGATAACCGGGAATGCCGGTAATTTGGTACGAAGTAGTATTGTTTCTGATACTTAAATTGTTCTCTTTCAAGAGTTCCCTATCCTGATCGCAGGATATCAAACAAAAAATAAACATCGAAATTAAAAAATGGGTGTGTTTCATAACTTAAAATTAAATGATTAGAAAATAAGTTTAAATCAAACGCCTTTACAACATGCATAAAATCCGGTAGAACATTTGACGCTGCAACGCTCCTGGAAATTGCTTCCACCTCCGGATGCAGATCCGGATATGCTACAATCGGCAGCACCTTTCCCCCCGGTATCGCATTTTTCCTGAGTGCTGTTCAAATTGCATTTGCATTGGATCGCACCTACATCAGGATCACTTAGCGGACCAGAATCATCGTAAAACAATTTGTAATGGCGAGGACCACTCACTATAGAAAGACCTGAACCAAGATATGCTGAAGAATCGGGTCCGCTGACCAGCATCTTAAATTCTGAACCGTCGGTTAACTTAACTGCTATGCCATGATCAGTTTCACGAATGTTGTCGACCTGCAACTCTTTTTTAAAAGTGGGTATGAATGGCGTCTCTAAAATGTAAACAGGATCATCTGTTTGTCCGTTTGTTTTTAGTAAAACTATGTCCTGCCCTGTAGATAAAAAAGTATAGGCAACGGAAGCCTTCTTTGCGGCAACCGAATTAACAAGCTGCGGCGGCGCATCTTCTTCACAGGAAATAAAAAACAGACAGATTAAAATACTAAAGAAAAAACATGTGTGTCTCATAATCATAATTGAATGGGTGTGTAATTGTCCTTTTTCACACAGTGGGACTGCTGCGTCTGAATGACTCTATGCATAGTTGAATCAGAATAAGAGCAAAAAAATCTGATTAGAACTGATTGTAAAAATTATTAAGGAAGAATCTGATCACTGATTTATTCTATGAGCCCATCCTTTGATTGAATTCCATATGGTATTGAAATAGCACCAATGATCAAGGGGTAGTTCCAAATAGAAAAAACACTTATATATCATCCCAATTCATGCCATGGAATCCATTTTCTTAGCTTAAAGGCGTAAGGCTGAAGGCGTAAGGCTGAAGGCGTAAGGCTCCTATGTATAAAATATGCCCCTAAAGCCAAGATCTTTGGCATTTAATTCAAAAGTGTAGAGATCCCACAAATCTCGCAACTTTTGAATTAAATGTCTGTCGCGTTTTTTTCTCTTCTGAATAATTTTTCTTTATCTATCATTCTCCTATTAGCAGTCGATCCTTTTATCGCTGCAAGAATCTTTATTAGTTAGAAAAGAATGGTAAGCCGCAATCTAAAATTAAGTGGACTATGCCACAGCCTTCGGCCGGCGGTCTTACCATTTGATTTTAATATGTCATTCTTGTTTGGATAGTAAAGTTATAATTATTCATAGTTTTTATCAATTTCTTTTATCTATTTTTCTATTCCTGACTCATATGGCTTTCCGTCCATCCATACTTTTCTTATCCTGCTCAGTATTTTCCTGGCAATAATTATAATTGCTCTTTTATTTGTCACTCTTCTGCATAATTGTCTGTAACACAAACTCAATGCCGGATCAATTCTTACTGAGGTCCATGCGTTTTCTATCAATAATGATCTGATCCTATTGTGTTTTCTATATGACTCTTCCCTTCTTTTCCTTTTCCCCACTGCTGAATTCATTTGGACACAATCCTATATAACTGTTTAGGCTATCAAAGTTTGCAAACCGATTCATATCTCCTATTTCTACAGCAAGAGTTACTGCCGTAAGTCGCCCAACCCCAGGGCCGCTTTTTACTAATGGGACTAATCTTACATATCTTTCTTTCTTCGTCATCTCTGTTATATCCTTAAATATCAATCTCTGCTGTTCATGTAAGCCGGCTATGGTCTGTATTGATCGCTTCACTGTTAATTCAAAGGACTTATGTTGCAATTCCAAGCCTTCTAACCATCTTACGTACTTAACACTCCAATTCCCTTTACTAAATTCTGTTGGAATTTTTACCCCAATATGATGTAACAGTCCCTTAATTCGTCTCTTATTATCCCTGATTTCACAACCCACTTTCTCACTCATTCGCAACAGCTGCCTATCTGCTTGTTGCTCTATATCTGGAATGTATATTCCCTTTAACATTCCGCTTTCCAAAGCTATTGCTAGCCTTTTAGAGTCTACTTTGTCAGTTTTATTACTCTGGCCTTTGTTCGTCTGTGGAACACTGGGGATTTACTACTATACATTCAACTCCCAATTCCTCTAATCTCCTCAATATCCAATATCCACAAAAACCTGATTCATAAGCACATCTGTATTTACCCCGAAAATTCCTTGCCAAATAGCTGTATAATTTGCCGGACACGGATCCTGTCGAAAACTCTTAATATACAGCCTATCAAAGTAAACGGTAATGTACCAACTTGTCAAGTGTACATCAATACCTACCGAAATTGTCTGGTTGCTATAATCAACCATTTTGTGCGCTTGTTCCATATGAATTGCATTTTAAGTTTTATTAAATTTAATCCTTAATTTCTAATGCTTTATCATATTTTATTACATGGATTCTGAAGGCGTAAGGCGTAAGGATTCTGAAGGCGCAACCATTATGCATATAATATATTTTCAATTCGAATGCAGAAATTGGGATCATTGAGAATCTTCATATAAGTCAGCAACGGCTTACTTAAGCAATCCGCAGATTTTCAAAATTTTACATTAAAAATAAAAGGGAATCCTATTACCTTTGCAAACCTTAAAAAAATGGCTTGAGAAGCCAAATCAAGGATCTAATTAATTGAACATCAATATATTAATTATTCGAATATGGGAATGATAACTAGTATACGGAAGCGTTTATGGGTGGTCACTGTGCTTATGGCCTTGGCTTTGCTTGGATTTATTGTCATGGATATGACCTCCGGAGGTTCGGCTTCGCTGTTTAATAATCCGGACACGGTCGGTAAAGCAGCCGGGCAGGATCTGAGTTGGAGAGAGTTCCAAAATACAGAGCGCGTGTTGTATGCCAATTCTGAAGTGGATTATTTCGGTCGCAAAGATTATCTCTGGAATCAATTCGTGGAAAAGAGCCTTTTGGATGCCGAAGCAAAACATACGGGCACCGGTGTCAGCGAGGGAGAAATGCAGGAACTGCAGTTCGGTTACAATTTATCTCCTATCATTCAAAGAAATTTCAGGGATCCGAATACCGGCGAAATCAATCGCGAACAACTCAATGTATTCAAGCAAGGCCTTGAAGACGAGAGCCTCGACCCACGTTTAAAAGATTTTTGGCTTGTTCAGGAAAAAGAAGTCGTCAAAGACCGCATGTATACCAAACTCAACAACATTGTTTCAAAGTCGCTGTATATGCCAAACTTCATGATCGAACGCAATCAATACGAAAGCAATTACCGACTGGATTTTGCCTATGGAGTCATTCCTTACAATGCAATCAACGAGGAAGACATTAAAATAGAGGAAAGCGACTACGAAGCGATGAAAAAAGAAAAAGAAGCAGCTATAAGCACCGAAGAAGAAACCAGAACTGTAAAAATTGCGATATTGGAGATCATTCCATCACAGGAGGATTCCAATCTGCTCAAAGAATCGTTGGCAGCTAAAATTGAAGGATTTAAATCAGCCGATAACGATTCCAGTTTTGTGGTAAGTAATTTGGGTACCTGGGATGAAGCTTATAAATCCGCCTTCGAACTGAATCCGGGAATTCAGGATACACTTTTCAAAATTCCCGTTGGAGAAGTCTATGGCCCTTACATCGAAAACGGTGAATACAGGATTTCTAAAGTACTCGATCGCAAACCCATTGCCGACTCTGTAAAAGCAAGTCATATATTGATCCGGGTCCAAACCAGAGAGCAGTACATTGCCGCTGTTAACTTACTGGATAGTCTCTCAAACCTGGTCAAAAACGGATCGGCCAGTTTTGACTCTCTTGCCATGAAATTTAGTCAGGATCCTGGTTCCGCCGTTAAAGGTGGTGATCTCGGTTTTGCAACGAAAGGGAAAATGGTCAAACCATTCAACGATGCGATTTTTTACCAAATGAAAAAAGGAGATCTCAAATTGGTTCTTTCTCAATTTGGTTTACACCTGATTCAATTGGAAGAAGCTGCATTCAACAGTAATAACATCGAAGTACACCTTGCAACTATAGCTGAAACTATTTTGCCAGGAGAACAGGTTGCCAACAGCTTATACGATTATGCTCAAACTATAATCCAGGAAAACCGCAGTTTAGCAGCTTTGGAAGAAACCTTGAAAAAGGAAGATAAATACAAACTCGAAGTTGCCGGTAACCTCTTTGAAAACTCCTATCAGATTGCTTCTATCGGAGCATTTTCAAGCAATACAGCAAGAGACATCGTCAGATGGGCTTTTTCAAAATCAACCAAAGTTGGAGATGTCAGTCCTGAAGTTTACAGCATACAGGAAGAACAAAAAAAATACACAAACAAATATGTAATCGCCAGTTTGTCTGAAATCGTTCCGAAAGGAATTGCTTCAATTGAACCGTTCAGAACGCAGTTCAAAAATGAAATACTGAAAAGGAAGCGTTTTGAAATGATCAAAAATAAAATTGGAAACGTCACCGATCTGACTTTTGCACTTGGGGAGTATACCTTAAATGCAGTTGATACCGCTACCAATGTTTCTCCATATAGTGGTTATATTACCAATTATGGAGAGGAATCCAGAGTCATATCCAGCCTTACAAAACTTGAAGAAGGGCAAACGTCGCAGCCACTGATGGGAGAAAAGGGAGTTTTTGTTTGCAAGGTGTTGAAGAAGCAGGTTCCGGCTCCTATTGCCAACCTGGATGTATTCAGAACCTTCTATGTGCATCCCGCTAAAAATGTAGCCATGAATTATATCATGCCATCTCTTAAAAAACATTACACGGTGAAGGATATGAGAAGCAAGTTTTTTTAATGTCCTTTGATTAAAATTATTGAATTAAAAGCCCGGCGAATTACATTCCGGGCTTTTTTTATACTTTTAATTCGCAATGAAGCTGTAGAGAATGCGTTTAAGCTTAATGAAAAGCCAGATCACATACACTATTCTATTGACCTTTCTGATCCTCGGTTCCTGCGATAACCAAACGCACATAGAAACCAAACACCCCAATGGTAAACTTGCCGAGTCTTTCCATGTGCGGATTCACGGAAAAGACAGCATGAGAACCGGGTCTTATCTCCGTTATGATGAAAATGGAGCCGTACTCGAAGAATCCAATTATTTGAATGGAAAACTAAATGGTTTGCGCAAATTATATATAAATGGTATACTATCCAGTATCGAAACCCGGGTTGATGACAACTACCATGGGCCCTTTACAGCCTATCACGAAAACGGCAATATCCAATTGGAGGCGAATTATGTAAACGATGTCATGTTAGGACCCGTAAAAGTTTACTATCCCGAAGGTGGGTTAAAAGAAATCGTTAACTTTGAAAACAATGCAGAGACCGGACCTTTTACGGAATATCACCCAAATGGTAAACTGAAAGCAGAGGGATCTTATCAACAGTCGGACGGACCGGTTGAACATGGTGAATTACGGATATATGATACTTCAGGTATACTCCTGAAAATTATGCAATGTGATATGGGTAAATGTACAACTACATGGAAAAAAGATGCACTGCTTACAAATTGATTTTCTTTTGTCTGCCATTAATGATGCAGGTTTATGCACAAACCGGCGGACAATATATTTACCAATTTCTGAATGCATCACCCGGTGCGAGGGTGAGCGCTTTGGGAGGCATGCCAATTTCCTGGAGGTCCAATGATCCTGGAGTTGTTTATTTGAATCCTGCTTTACTTCAATCCGAAATGAGTGGTGCTATTCAATTCTCCAGTCTAAGTTATTTCTCTGATATTCAATTTGGTCATTTTAGTTATTCCCATAGCCTTGATTCTCCTTCCTTAAACTTTCAGGTGGGGATTCACTATGCGAACTATGGAGATATCATCCGCACGGACCCATTCGGAAATACATTGGGTAATTTTAAAGCTTCGGATTCCGATATTTATCTGGCGGCTTCTAAATTATTCAAACAAAGAATTCAGCTCGGAGCAAGTTTGCATTACATTTCATCCAGCCTCGATCAATACAGCTCACAAGGTCTGAGTCTCAATGCCGGGATCTCTTATTTTAACCCGGAAAAAAATTTCGGCCTGAGTCTGCTTGTAAAACATGCAGGATTTCAACTTAGTAAATACCAGAATAAACCCGAGCAATTACCTTTTGAAATTCAACTGGCATATTCAAAAAAATTAAAACACCTTCCACTCATTTATCACATCGGTTTTCAACAATTGCAACGGTGGGATATTCGTTACGATGATCCCAATTTGCAGGATGGAGGCGTGCTTTTTGGAGAAGAGAACGAAGACAGTGCCGTGGAAAAGCAATTTTCTACATTTCTCCGGCATTTTGTTTTTGGAATCGAATTGAATTTTGGAAAAAATGAGAATTTTTCTCTCAGATTGGGTTATAACAACCTTCGGAACCGGGAGTTGTCTTTGGCGGATTATCGAAGCTTCGCAGGACTTTCCGGTGGATTTGGAATTAAAATTTACAAATTCAAATTTGATTATTCTTATGCTTCCTATCACATTGCAGGAGGGACCAGTCAGATCAGTATCAGCACTAACCTGAACAGCTTTTTAAAAGTTTAAAAAGCTGAAAGCGATAAGCTGAAAGCTGTAAGAAAAGATTGATGATTGGTATATGGACTCCTTTTTAGAAGGTGAAAAGATCTTTATGCATGAGCAGTCATGAATTCTTTAAAAATTTATTACAACGCCAGTGAATCCAAGCTGGTCTCAACAGAGAATTCAAATATCGGTGTGGGTTTCAAATTATAGATTCCATTTTTTATCAAACCCTCCAAGAATTTATTCCTGATGATTCCAGTATGCCTTTCGATACGAACGCACGTTTGTTAGTTATACGTATACAATGAAAACTGCTCCCCGCGTATGGATTAATTAAGTAGACTTCTCAGCTTTATGATGTCGGGACTGAAGACAGCAAACTGAAAACTACAAACTATTCTTCCTCCTCATCCGCCGGCCTGTTGGCGTCTCTCTTGTCATATGCTTTTAATATTTCTTTGACAAGACGGTGCCGCACCACATCATCCCGATTGAGGTAAACTGTAGTGATTCCGTAAATATTCTGCAATAGTTTTGTGGCGTGGCGCAATCCGGAAACTTGTTTGTAAGGAAGGTCGATTTGCGAAAGGTCACCGGTAATGATGCATTTTGCAGAGGGTCCCAGTCGGGTTAAAAACATTTTGATCTGCAATGGGGTGCAGTTTTGGGCTTCGTCCAGGATGATAAATGCCTGGTCCAGAGTCCGACCCCGCATAAAAGCAAGCGGAGCGATCTCTATGACACGGGTTTCCATAAATTGCTGCAGACGTTCAGCGGGAATCATGTCGTCAAGCGCATCGTAAAGTGGTCTCAAATACGGGTCAATTTTTTCTTTGAGATCCCCCGGCAAGAATCCAAGGCTCTCCCCGGCTTCTACCGCAGGCCTGGTTAGGATAATTTTTTTGACTTCCCGGTTTTTTAGTGCCCTGACTGCAATAGCAACAGCGGTATAAGTTTTTCCGGTACCTGCCGGGCCAATCGCAAAAACCACATCGTTTCCCGCACTGGACTCCACCATGATCTGCTGGTTTTGAGTCTTGGCATAAATCACCCGGCCTTCCCGACCATGAACTAAAACCATTTTATGCTCATTTGGCCCCACCTGATGCTGATAGGGATGATCTCCATGCAGCAAATCTTCTACGGCCTGAAAACTCAATTCCTTTTTATCCCGAAGGAGTTTCACCATAGTTTCAACTTTCTCTTTGACGGCCTGGGTATCCTTTTTCTTGCCTGTAATTTTGATCAGGGAACCCCTCGATGTGATTACGGTATCGGGGTAGGATTTCCGGATGAGATTTAATTTGCTGTTGTTTTCTCCAAAGAGTGCAACGGGATCGAGGTTTTCTACGGTCAGGATAATTTCGCTCTGTGACAATTAATTATATTTTATCTGTTGATTAATAATTGTTTACAAATATGAGTTTTTTATTGGATTTCTCACAAAAATTTAAAATATTAAAATAAAGGCTACATTAATTTTACAAATCTTTAAAGGTATATGATAACACGCGTTGTAAAAATGAAGTTCCGCGAATCGGAAATTGAAACTTTTGTGGAATTGTTTAATGAAGTGAAAACGGCCATACAATCCTGTAAAGGTTGCATCTCGGTGAAGGCTGTCCGGGCTTTAAATGAGCCCCAGACCATATTTACGATCAGCTATTGGGACTCGGAGTCAGATCTCGAAAATTATCGCGGTTCAGAATTATTTTCTGCAACCTGGGCGAAAACCAAAGCCTTGTTTGAATCGAAGGCAGAGGCCTGGACTCTGGAGGAAATCTAATGATAAAAAGCAATCCGGCGATTGTGAGCGTGGGTTCATAAATTTTATTTTTTCTTATCGTATTGATTCTCTTTTATTTATACTGCATACTTATTTATTAATTAAAAATTTCATTTAAAAAATTTGGAAATGTCGATTGTATTAAAGGTATATTTGTCTTAAATTATTTAAGAGTATTTTATCTTAATTATGTAAGTTTTATACTTCTTTACCTAAAATCCTGATGATGGAAACAAATGGCCAAAATGGACACCACAAAGAATCAGTCCGATCCAGAAGCATGAATTATATCATGGACACCAAAAACTGGCGGGGTCCGCTCATATTTATATTTATCATCAGCCTTCTGGGTGTTGGAATGATTGGATTTCAAACCTACGTCGATGCTCCACCCATGTCGGGATTCAAAGATCAACAGGGAAAGATACTTATTGACCAAAAAACGATTGAGCGTGGTCAGGAAGTTTTCCATCAGAAGGCGTTGATGGAATACGGAAGTTTTTTTGGGGATGGCGCGCAAAGAGGCCCGGACTTTACCGCTGAAGCTCTTCGCTACATAACTGTTTATATGAATGACTTTTACGTAGCAGATTACAGAAATAAGTCGGGAAATGTTCCCAATGAATTTGAACGGAAACAAATCAACGAACAAGTTAAAAATGAGCTGAAACAAAATCAATTCGACGATAAAGATCGATTGGTAAGTTTGTCTGCCGCTCAGGTTTATGCATACCAGAATCTGATTCAATATTACACTGATTTTTATGTCGATAAAAATGACGGACAAGGATTTCCACCAACTGATTTTCTCACCGATAAAAATAAAATTGCAGACCTGTCTGCATTTTTCTTCTGGGGCGCCTGGGTATGCGTTACGCAAAGACCCGGTACTGATTTTAGTTATACGCATAACTGGCCTTTTGATCCCTTGGCAGGCAATACGCCAACATCCCCGGTCATTCTCTGGAGTGTATTGGGTATGTTGGCTTTTGTGCTCATGTGTGGAATTGTCCTTTATTTCATTGGACAATACAATCAGTTGCCTAATAAATTTTTCAAACCCCCAAAAAGAGATCTTTTTACCGTAGCACGCGTAGCCGCTTTCAAACCAACCCCGACACAAAAAGCTACGTACAAGTTTTTTGCCGTTGCCATTTTACTGTTTTTCCTGCAGGTGGTTGGCGGTTTGGTCACCATCAATGATTTCATCAACTGGCTGTCCTATTTTGGGATTCATATTACGGATTCAGTCCCCGTAAATATTCCGAGAACCTGGCACATCATGCTTTCTCTTTATTGGATTTCTACTTGCTGGATCGCTTCTTCTATTTTTATTCTTCCCATTCTGGCTAAAAAGGAAGTTCCGGGACAATTAAAGCTTGTCAACACTTTATTTGTTTTACTCTTTATTCTCGTCGGCGGTTCGTTAGTCGGCATGACTTTAGGCCCGCTTGGTTTGATGGGCGAATGGTGGTATTGGCTCGGACATCAGGGATGGGAGTTCGTCGATTTCGGTAAAATGTATCAGGTTTTATTGATGGGTATTTTTGCGCTCTGGATTGTCGTTGTGTACCGGGGACTGAAACCGGCTTTTGTAAAAGGGGAAACCTGGAGTTTGCCCAAGTGGATCATGTATTCCGTCATCGGAATTCCATTGCTATTCTTATCTGGGTTTGTAGCCAAGCCTGAAACTAATTTTGTGATTGCCGATTTCTGGCGTTGGATGGTGATCCATATGTGGGTGGAAGCTTTTTTCGAAGTATTTATTACTGTCATCGTCAGTTACCTCATGGTTCTCATGGGATTGGTAAGCCGGAATGCTGCGATCCGGGTCGTTTATTTTGCAACCATTTTGTTTCTCGGTACCGGTTTATTAGGCATTTCTCACAATTTTTACTGGAATGCAAAACCTGTCGCAACCATGGCATTAGGTAGCGTATTTTCAACATTGCAATTTGTACCACTGATCCTTTTAACTGTCGAGGCCTGGAGATTTAAAAACATGCCAAGGATTGCCGTTGGAGACGTTGCACACGATCAGTTGCAGAATTTTGGTTTTCCGGAAGTTTTCAAATTTTTGATTGCTGTCAATTTCTGGAATTTCTTTGGTGCAGGCGTAATGGGCATAATCATCAATTTACCCATTATGAATTATTTTGAACACGGTACTTATCTGACCGTAAATCACGCACATGCGGCATTGATGGGAGTATATGGAAATATTTCTCTGGCTGCTCTGCTCTTTGCTTCGAGGCTTACGATAAAAAATATTGCGTGGAATGAAAAAGTAGTCAATTTTTCTTTTTGGTCCATCAACGCAGGATTGATGCTGATGGTCATACTCGATCTATTTCCTGCCGGCTCTATTCAATTTAAAGCCGTTGTGGAACAAGGCCTTTGGTATGGACGTTCACATGAATTCATTGATACAGGAATTTTTAACTCTCTTACCTGGTTAAGAGGTATTGGTGCAACTGTTTTCTTTTTCGGCGGTGTCATTCCTTTGACCTGGTTTATTGTGTCGAGGTGGAATTCATTAAAAGCCAAAACCACGCATATTCAGGAAATGGACGCCACCATAGCATTGGAAATCGAAAAAGGTATACCTGTAGAAGAAGAAGTTGAATTGGTAAATTAAGTACGTTTGGATCACTAGAGAACCCTAGATCATGTTCATCCGGTGTCTTTTGTTCAACTGTTGTAACAAGCAGGTTTAATGAAAGACACCTTTTTATTTGCTATCAACGATTGCAGGTCAGATTGTTTTCCTTTATCAAGGAATTATATACACAATTGAAATTGTAATTATATTTGGGATTGTTTCTGCCTAATTACTTGCTTTCATGCGTACACTTTCAAAAGCCACAATTTATTGTCTGAGAGCCTTGATCTACGTGGCCTCGAAAAATGAAAAAGAAAAATACATCAATATTGGAGAGATTTCGGAAGAATTAAATATTTCCTTTCATTTTCTTACAAAAACTTTTCAGATATTGACACAAAACGATTTATTAGTTTCCCACCGCGGGCCCCATGGAGGTATCTTGCTTAAAAAACCCATGGAAGAAATCTATCTTATTGATATCATCCATATTCTGGAAGGCGAAGATTTTTTCGAAAAATGTTTGTTAGGCCTGCCCGGTTGTGGTTCGAACGAACCCTGCCCTGTTCATAAATTCTGGAAAGATGTAAAAGGCGCTCTTCAGAAAGAATTTGAAGAGACTTCATTATCGGACCTTGCAGCCGCAATCAAGATGAAGAAAATGAGGATTTAATCCCTGATTTTTTCACAGAGTCCGAATTGTAGAATTTTTTTTTTCAAATAATTATATTAAAAAAATATTTCATATATATTTAAGAGTTTTTAATCTTTTTTATATATTTGCTCTGCGGTCTCTTCAGATTTTATGAGGGAAGCCGGATACTTTCAATCAATTACTTTGATATGAATCAATTTGTCATCAAACGAAACGGGGTTTATCATCCCCTGCTCCCTTATAAAATTTCAGATGCCATCTGCAAGGCTTTCGAAAGTCAGCAACAGGATGTTGATCAGGAATTAATCGATTACGTTTTTTCCATGTTGGTCCAAAAAACGATCTGGGCTGTTGAAGAAATTCAGGACCTCATTGAAAAGCAACTTTTCTCCAGGGGGCATTTTGAAACCATGCGTGCTTTTATGCTGCACAGGCATACGCGAAAATTGCAACGGGAGCATGTTCATGGCCTGAATGACGACACAACTTACATCGATTCCACACAAACCATCGAAGAATATGTTTTCCAAAAGGACTGGAGAATCAACGCCAATGCCAATACATCTTATTCCAGTGCTGGACTGATCAACAATGTAGCAGGAAAGGTCATTGCCAATTACTGGCTCGATAAAGTTTATTCCAAAGAAGAAGCCTATGCCCATCGCAATGGAGATTACCACATACACGATCTCGATTGTCTTACCGGTTATTGTGCCGGCTGGAGTCTTCGGATCCTGCTCAACGATGGATTCAATGGAGTCAGGGGCCGTGTGGGTAGTCGTCCTCCATCGCATTTGCGCGAAGCGCTTGGCCAGATGGCCAATTTTATGGGGATTCTCCAAAGCGAATGGGCCGGTGCCCAGGCATTTAGTTCGTTTGACACCTATCTGGCACCCTATGTATTTAAAGATCAGCTCAGCTTTGAGGAAATTCTGAAAGCCATCCGCAGTTTTGTTTACAACCTCAATGTACCCGCCCGGTGGGGTCAGTCTCCGTTTACCAACATCACTCTGGATTGGGTCGTTCCCAACGATCTTAAAGATCAATTCCCCAGTCGCCTCGACAAGCACTTATTCGAAGGCATGAATAACGAACAGTTGTTAGCCTGTGCTCAGGAGCGGGGAATTTTAAAACTGACCGATCTTTGTTACAAACATTTCCAGAAGGAAATGAATATGATCAACAAAGCGTATTACACAGTCATGACTGAAGGGGATTCCAACGGACAACCATTTACCTTTCCAATTCCTACAGTCAACATCACAGAAGAGTTTGACTGGTATGGAGAAAACACGGATATACTGTTTGAAAATACTGCAAAAATTGGTTCATCTTACTTTCAAAATTTTATAGGCAGCCAATATCTGCTCGACGGGGAAGGCCATAAAATAGAAAATCCATATGCATACAAACCCAATGCGCTCAGAAGCATGTGTTGCAGACTTCAATTGGATCTCCGTGAATTATTGAAGAGAGGGAATGGCTTGTTCGGAAGTGCGGAAATGACCGGGAGCATCGGCGTAGTCACCATCAATCTGGCTCGTTTAGGATACTTGTATAAAAACGACCGGGAAGCTTTGTATCAAAAGCTCGATGGGTTGATCGAACTTGCAAAGTCAAGCCTGGAAAAAAAGAGAAATTTTATTCAACTTCTTTATGATCGCGGACTCTTTCCTTACACGAAACGTTATTTGCCACATTTCAGAAATCATTTTTCAACAATCGGGATCAATGGAATGAATGAAATGATCAGGAATTTTACAGATGACCGATGCAACATTGTACATCCCGAAGGCCGCGAACTGGCATTACATGTACTTGAATTTATCCAGAAAAAAATGTCCCTAATCCAGGAAGAAACAGGCAATCTGTATAACTTAGAAGCTACCCCGGCAGAGGGAACCACTTACCGTTTTGCAAAAGAAGACAAGAAGAGATTTCCCGACATCCTTCAGGCAGGATATGATGATCACATATATTATACCAACAGTTCACAATTGCCGGTGAATTATACCGACGATCCTTTTGAAGCATTGGAACTTCAGGATGAACTGCAATGCAAGTACACCGGTGGTACAGTCCTTCATTTATATATGAGAGAAAAAATCAGTTCGCCTGAAGCCTGCAGAAAACTCGTTCAAAAAGTGATTTCAAATTTCCGGCTGCCCTATATCACTGTCACTCCCGTATTCAGCGTATGCAATATCCATGGCTACCTCAACGGCGAACACGAGTATTGTCCAACCTGTGATGAGCAGCTTTTAAAATCTTTATTAACCGATCCAAACTAATTTGAATTATGGAAACCAAACAACAACATGTTCAACTTCTTCAGCAACATCAGGAAAAGAGAACCAAATGTCTGATATTTACCAGAGTGATGGGTTATCACCGTCCAGTAGAAAGCTTCAACATTGGAAAAAAAGGTGAGCACCGGGAAAGAAAACAATTTATTGAAAAAGAACATGTCTAATCCCATTTATCATATCACTCCGTTTACGCAACTGGATTATCCCGATAAACTGGCCTGCATCATTTGGTTTGCAGGCTGTAATATGCGCTGCCTGTATTGCTACAACACTGAGATCGTCAAAGGAAAAGGTCGTTTATCGTATGAGGAAGCTCTTGAATTTTTAAAATCGCGAAAAAATTTATTGGATGCCGTGGTTCTAAGTGGTGGTGAATGCACCATGCATATCCGTCTTGAAGAATTTATTCATAAAATAAAAGATATGCATTTTCTGGTTAAAATAGACACCAATGGATCTCATCCACGCCTATTATCAAAACTAATACGGGAAAATCTGATAGACTATGTCGCTCTTGATTTTAAGGCTCTTCAAGACAGGTTTTTTAAAATTACGAGGTCGGATCACTTTAAGGATTTTGAAAAAACACTGGAGCTCCTGGTCTCCTCAAAGATACCCTTTGAAGTCAGAACTACAGTGCATTCAGAATTTCTGGACCAAGACTATTTAATCAGAATGGCCAGGTATTTAAAAAACAAATCCTATTCAGGTACCTACTTTTTACAATCCTTCTTTAACGACATTCCAACTTTAGGTTCACTTAAGAACGATTATAAATCAATTCCAGCAGAATTTATACAAAATGCAGGATTACAAATTGAAGTGAGAAAATTTTAATGTTATAATTTATTTTTGAAGTGATTGGAATATTCGACATTAAAAAATCAGGGTGGCTCTATGCACTGGTCTTATTATAAAAGCTGTTGTAAAAAGGCAAACTGATGCCTGTCCTCAATAAATAAAATAAAATTACGCATATCAGCGTACTGAATAAGATAACAGAAAAACAAATTGCCTGGATAACAACCCCATCGGGATGCTGATTCTGGAAAGGCAATGTTGCAATAACTGCTGCTCCCAATCCCTTTGGTATCATCATGCTGATGATGGCTCTATCTACAGTTGGCGTTTGTGAAGTGAATAATCCTTTAACGACGAATAATCTGACAAAAAACAGGCAGATGGTGATAACGGCACCCCAAAGCAACCAATCCAAACGGTCAATACGGATATTAATACCAATAAAAATAAAGAAAAATGTTCTTAACAAAAAAACAATTTGAGAAAAGAAATCTTTTTCTTCATTAGGAAGTACAATACTTTGATTCGGAATTATTTTACTCAGGAGTTTGGGTTCGAAATACTCAAGATTTCCAATGGCAATCCCAAAAGTGAGTGCCGTCAATGGTCCGCTAAAACCAAGGTATTCGGATAGTCCGTAGACAATAAAAAGAAATGCCGGAGTAGAAAATTTGGTGGCTTTCAGAGATTGAATCTTATTGATGATGTAAGACCAGGTAAATGCACTCAGTACGGCTATCAGGACTGCCATTACCAATGAACTAATAAACTGGGAAAACAGCATTTTGGTATTAATTTCTCCGGTCATCATAAATCCCAGAATACTAATCGGAATAGCAAGTGTAAACACATCCGATTCCGCGGATTCCACGATCAGTGTTGTGGCTGTTTTTGATGTAATAGAAATTTGTTTTACCAAACCAACCACAACTGCAGCAGAGGTTCCTCCGAGAGTACTCCCAATAAACAAACTACTAAGCCAGAAAATGTCGAGTACAAAAAAACAAAAAAGGAATATGACGACTGCCGTGCTTACGAACCCAAAAGTGGTAATCGCTGCAGAATCCTTAAATGATGCTTTAAGAGATGAAATCCTCAAATCGGTCCCGCTTTCAAACAATATAAATATCAAAACCAGATTGCTGAACAGCGAACCGAATTGTCCAAAAATGTCTGGGCTTACTAATTTTGTTATTGGTCCGATAATCAATCCGATGAGCATCAGGCCCAAAACATCCGGCACCCCTTTTCTGACAAACAAACCACCCAGGTAGTGACCAAAAAAAATAAACAGCCCAATGACAATAATAATGAGTGAGGTTTCCATATTCTATATTCCCGACCAATTTAACGCATAATTTGAATAAAATATATTAGGCGTAAAAGTAAGGGATAATAATCTACATTCAGGTTGAAGCAAATCAGTTATAAAGTATTGGTTATCAATTCTTTAATAAAATTTGAGTGTCGTTTTGTGTACTGCAGATTTTCATCTTCGGAAGAGTTTGTGGCTAATTTTCAGCAAGTCCTTAAGGTGTTTGAGTTTTGGTTCCGGTTCGCTGCATTTCCTAAGGCTGATTATTTTACCTTCTGTGTTTTGACCGGAAGTTGTGATGATCTTTTGGATATTTCCAATTCTTACAATATCTGTCCATGAGTAGTTGATACTGTGTGCTTTGAGTTGGTTTTAATCCAACAAGGATGTGCACATGGTCTGGCCTTCCGTTAATCATCATTATTTTTTGATTTTTATTTTTAACGATGCCTTTGATGTATTGATATAATTTTTTCTTCAATGTTGTAGAAATGATATTGGCTCTGCCTTTTCCGGCAAATACTACATGAACGTAAAATTGTGTATAGGTAATAGCCATTTTTCTCCCTTGGTTTCGCTCCTACGGAGCTGGTAAATTTTTTTTTGACTCTTGCTATTGACCTGACGCCCCGATGGGGCTGTTTCTCCATTTATCTGTTCCGTTTTTTTTTGCAACACCTTTTTGGTTGGTTATAAAGACTTATTTAAATTTTTTTGAGGTTTAATTCCGTATTGGTGCGTTGCCAAGATTGCCTCTTTTTTTTTAATTGACTCCCGGCTTGCCTTGGTTTCGCTCCTACGGAGCTGGTAAACTTTTTTTGACTCTTGCTATTTACCTGACGCCCCGATGGGGCTGTTTTCCCTTTATCTGGTCTGTATTTTTTTGCAACACCTTTTTGGTTGGAGATAAAGACTTAATTTAATTTTTTTGAGGTTTAATTCCGTATTGCTGCGTTGCCAAGATTGCCTCTTTTGTTTAATTGACTCCCGGCTTGCCTTGGTTTCGCTCCTACGGAGCTGGTAAACTTTTTTTGACTCTTGCTATTTACCTGACGCCCCGATGGGGCTGTTTTCCCTTTATCTGGTCTGTATTTTTTTGCAACACCTTTTTGGTTGGTTATGCTATATAATCAGCAATCATCCTCCTCATTTTTAAGCTCGGTTTGAACGTTTTCCAAATAAAATCAACATTTATCCTTCCCAGTTATAAGCTCCGTAGGAGCGACATGTCAATAGAATCAACAATCATCCCTTTCCTCTTTGAGCTCCGTAGGAGCGACACCATAGTTTGCCTTTATTTCGGGCTCCTTCACCGTTTTAATTTAGTCATTTACAAGTACATTCGATCGCTATTCAATTTCTGCAACTTTATCAATTGATTTTCGATTTATAGCAATACAGTCCATCACGAATTTGTAATGCATAAAAAAAGCCATCACTATCTGTGATGGCCTTCAGTTTTTTGTGGGAGATACTGGGTTCGTCCCGATATTTTGGCAACACTTTTTACCAGACAAGCTTCTCATTCCAAAATATCGGGACAGTGACCCAAGCCATATTTTTCCACCAGCTTCGTTATCTTTTTTCGATTACTTTTTAACGACTCAATGTATTTCCTCGATTTTTGGGACTTCAAGTGTGCCTCAAATTTTCTTGACTCCTGAATATCTTTCATTTCAAATACCAGATACCTTTCCCAGTCTGTGGCTCTTGTTGTAAAAGATCCAATGAATTGGTGTTCATTATGCCATCGCAATCGCTGCTCAAAATCTTCCGTCTCTCCAATGTAATAACGGTCTATCGCCTTGCTATAAATGATGTAAACGTAATGCATAAAAAAAGCCATCACTAACTGTGATGGCCTTCAGTTTTTTGTGGGAGATACTGGGTTCGAACCAGTGACCCTCTGCTTGTAAGGCAGATGCTCTGAACCAGCTGAGCTAATCTCCCTAAAAGGGACGCAAATATAATTTAAGCGCAGAAATTCTACAATAAGCGTTTAGAATTTAATAATTCATATATGTAATTCTTTGGATTCCAATAGAAATATTCTATGCATTCGGGTTTTGTTCCCGCATTTCTACCAGAGAAATCATCCGAAACAAAAAGGCAACTCCAGTAATAGAAGCTGCTGTCAGTATAACCTTGAATTTCCAATCCACTTCAAGGAAATATATTCCTGTCGAAAAGAAGACAGACAAAAGAAAAAACAAAATTGAAAATATGACAAAATCTTTACTTATGATGACCAGTTTATCTCTCCACACCATGATGGCCTGTATGATAAATAACATGCCATGTACCGTCATTGCAATTAATGCAGATGCAAGTACTCCAAATTCAGGAATGAAATAAATATTGCCAATAATGGAGATCAATGATGCCAGGGCATAGTACACCATAAGATTGACTTCCCGGTGAATGGCCTGGTAAAACGCTCCCATTATAAAATTCAGACTGGCCGGTAAAAATGCTATCATCACCAATTGAAATGCCTGTATCCAAATCAACTCATCGGTATGATACAATATTTTAATCCATATTTCTGCATAAAAATATCCGATACAACTGACTAACATCGTCCCTACAAATAGCCATTTGATAGAAAGTTGAAATAAACTGCTGAGCTTTTCCTGCTGTTTGTACAGTCTTGAAAACATGGCCAGCAACAAGCCGCCCACTGCCAGCGATATCATGCTTGCCGCTTCAAATAATCGCATGGAGGCGGCGTAAACTCCTGCCTGATGTGCTCCCTCCGGATGTAATCGATGCAACAACACGGTATCCATTTTATTGTAAAGGGTGCTGAATAAATAAATACCCACAAAGGGTAAAGTCGAAACTAACAATCGTTTGTATCTTGATACCCCTGCCCAATTCCATTGAAGATTCAGGCCTTTTTTCTTTAAAAAAAATAAACTCAAAATCCAGGTGATCAGGAGCGATAGGCTCTGCATCCATACAAAACCATCAACTGTTAAAAGTTTTTGAAACGCGGGTACCCACAATACAGCGGTCCCCATAAGCACCAACAGAAAACGGTCCAATACCGAAAAAAAACTATCCTGTCGGTAAAATCCCATTCCAGAAATCGCAGATCGGTTGAAAAAAATGGCACTCACTACCACCTGATTGGCTGCTAAATGTAATATCAGGGGCCACAAGGGTTTGTTATAGTTCCCCAGGATACAAACAAGAAGGATAAACCCTAAATAAATCAGAGATAAGATTACTTTCAGTGCTGTGAAATCCTGAAACCGTTGCTGGCTGTCATCTCTGTTTTGGCTGATGTACCGGTTGGTAAAATTTTGAAGCCCAAAATCATTAATGAATTGGAAAAGCAAAGTCAAATTAAATAAACTATAATACAGACCATACTGTTCTGCCCCTAATACAAGTTGAAAAGGTCGGTCAACCCCCAATAAAAAGTAAACTTTGATCAATAAATTACTAACCAGCAATAAAGCTGCATTGATTACAAATTCGCGCTTCATGTGAGTCCGAAAGATACAAAAGCAAGCGGATTCATTCGAATGGGCAAGTCTGTAAGCTCTTGTTTTAAACTTTAGATAATTTTATACTTTTGAAGCTATATTCTAAATTCATGAAACGCACTTCTATTTTCAATTGCTTTTCGATGCTCTTTGTAATTTTAATGGCATATGGCGATGTCACATCCCAACATATCCGATTTCAAAAAACCTACAGTCCAAATGCTTTCGTTGCAGGTATAAAAAACAACCAGGCCAGCTTTTATGACCTGGAAAGCCTGTCTGATGATGGTTTTGCAACCCTGGGATTTATCAACGATACCCTCAATGGTTCCGAAGGCCACCTGGTGCGCTACGATTGCACTGGAAAAGTGATTTGGGGAAAACGCCTCGGATTTTCCGGATCGCCTACAAATACTAATGCCGGAATCGTTGAAACGCCCGATGGAGATATCGTTTTCAGTTTCAATTTAGGTACCGGTTTTTTCAGAGCTTCCATTCTGGTTGGAAGAATTTCAAAAGACGGACAGACCCGTTGGATGAAACGCATTGGAAACAGCACAGAATTTGGTCGCGATATCGTCCTGACACCCGATGGTGGAATTGTGGTCGCAGGCAGTACCGGAACCCATGGTACAGATGCGCAGGCTGACGATATCTACTTATTTAAATTGGATGCCTCCGGAAATTTAATGTGGTCAAAAACTTACGGAAATCCTTCAGGAACATACGACGAAGCATTTGCTGTAAAACTGGATTCCCGTAACCGAATCATCGTGACCGGCCGCTGTATTGCCGACACAACATTTCAGGCTTTCATTTTACAGGCGGATGAAAATGGGAGTCCACTGCGGTTCAAAACCTGGGGTTACCACAATCAAAGAACCAATGCATTTGATTTGCTTGTCGATAAAGAAGATCATTACCTGATTACCGGTTTCACCACTTTGCTCGAAGACAATCATGCCAGTTCGGAGAGCGATGCCTATCTCATTAAAGTCGACAGCACCTTAAACACAGTATTTGCCAATGTTTATGAGGTGAATCGCGGCAATGACAACAGCACCATAGGGGAGGGATTGGCTTTGCTTGACGATGGCGGTTATGCTATCGGTGTCAGTACACTGGCTTTCTCTACGCATAATGTCAATTTTCCAAATGCGCCCAATAAGAATGCATTGTATATCATAAATAAAAACGGAAGCATCCGTAAAATATATCTCTACAACCAACATGGATCCCAATATACCTGCGTCCGTAAAAGCTTTAACGGTTCTGTACTCATTGGAGGATTCTCCCGGGCTTACACCGACCGAAACCACAGTCAGGGGCTCATCATTAAAACCGATAATTTATTTCAGTCGGGTTGTTTTGATATCGACGTCACTCCGGAAGTGAGTTTGTACAGTCCTACCTGGCAGGTTGCAGATTACACGTATCAGATGAGATCCGGATTTCGTTCGCTTGATTACCTCAATTACAGCGATTCATTAGGCCATGAACAGGTTCTTTGTGAGGAAATTCCATTCCTTGCACCTGATTTTAATGCTCCGACAGAGGCTTGCCCTGGGCTGATTACTTTTGAGGATCAGTCGTCCGGTCCCGGTAGCGGTTATTGGTTGATTAATCAGGATACGATCAGGGTAGATGGAACCCTCGATTATACTTTTACCAAACCCGGAGTGTACCAAATCTCACGGATCCTTCAATTCAGTTGCATCGTAAAAACAACCACCAAGGAGCTGCTTATAAAAAACGCACCTGTAGATAGCATTGCCCGGTTTATATGTGCAGGCGATTCTCTTGTGTTTCGTGGATTGACCTATAAGCAATCCGGAATTTTTACTTTGAAATACCCGGGCGGCGCCGGAACATGTGATTCCATTTTTATATTAAACATGTCTGTAAAGCAACCAACAGAATTATCTGAAAGTCTGACGTTCTGCGGACCATCGTTTAATTATTTAGGAAATACTTACGATCGTTCGGGTGATTACCGCATAGCTATACAAGATCAAATTGGATGCGACAGTCTGATCATTCGATTGAAGCTGGATAAAGTTTACGATGTAACCAGTATTGCGCCTACTGAATTAGATACCGTGAAGTTTTGCGATCAATTCATTTACAAGGAAAAGATTTTTACACAGAGCGGGGTTTATAAAAATTTTCCCGTCGATACACTCGACGATTGTAAAATAGAAAGCATTAATATGATCCTGGTTGACGAATGCAATTGCCTTGCTTTCCCTAATGCGTTTACCCCTGCCAATGGAGATGCCATCAATAATGATTTCCGACCTTTTGTCTTATGCCCCGGACTAATAGGTCAATACAGTTTGAAGATTTTCAACAGATGGGGGCAGGAAATATTTGAAAGTCTAAGTCCCGATTCAGGCTGGGAAGGAACTCAAGATGGAAAATCTTTACCCATTGACACCTACATGTATCAATGCAATTACGAAATCCGTTATACAGATACAGACATCCGGAAAAAATCAAAAAAAGGCTCGGTAACGCTTATCAGATAAATATGTTAAGGATCATTTTATTTTTCGGATTCTTTTGGTCGGTTTTAATTCCAGACTCTGACGCTCAATATTTTGGACGGAACAAGCCAAAATACCGGGATTTTGATTTCAAAATTTTCGAAACCGATCATTTTAAAATTTATTATTACGATCTCGATAGTTCGCATATTGCCAAATATGCCAATTGGTTTGAAATCTGGTATGAGCGACATTCAAAAATATTAGATGAACAATTTGAGCAAAAAAATCCTGTTTTGCTCTTCAACCATCATGGTGATTTTCAACAAAACTTTGCTATTTCCGGTCAAATGGATGTTGGAACAGGTGGAGTAACGGAAGGTTTAAAAAATAGAATTGTACTTCCTGTAGCCCAGACCAACAATCAGACATTTCATGTCATTGGTCATGAACTTGTCCATGCTTTTCAGTATCAAATGATCCTACATGGAGATTCGACCTCTATGGAGTCGCTGCAAAACTATCCCCTCTGGATAATTGAAGGATTGGCTGAATACCTGACTAAAGGTCGGTTTGACATGCAAACTGCCATGTGGATGCACGATGCGGTGAATCGTGGTCATTTTCCTCCACTGGATAAACTCGATCGGCCTGAATATTTTCCATACCGGTATGGCCATGCTTTCTGGTCATTTTTTTCTGGGTTTTTTGGCGATTCAAAGATCAAACAGTTTTTCATGTCGGTAGGGCACTATGGACTTGCTTTAGCTTGTAAGGAAAGTCTAGGAATAGAATTGGATACACTGAGTAACCTGTGGAAAAAAACCTTTATTCAATATTACAAAACCCAAAACGATTCCTTTCAAAATCAAAAAACCGGCAAACGCATTATATCTGAAGAAAATGGTGGCAGACTGAATTTATCCCCATCCATCAGCCCCAATGGAAAATACGTTTGTTTTCTATCCGAAAAAGATTTGTTCACCACAGATCTTTACTTATCAGAAACAGGTTCGGGAAAAATTATTAAAAAACTTTTTAGTCAGGCCAGAGAAGGACATATTGATCAATTGAATGGCCTGGAATCTGCCGGAACCTGGTCTCCGGATTCAAAGAAATTCGCATTTACAGGATACAAGTTTGGAAAAAGTGTTCTGATCATCAAAGATGTCGAATCGGGAAAAACCTTACAAGAGCTGCAATTTAAAAATCTCGATTACTTTTCGCAACCAAACTGGTCTCCGGATGGAAAACAGTTTGTAGTAACCGGAATTATTAAAGGACAGACAGATTTATTTACAATCGATATCAAATCAAAAAAAGTTAATCAACTCACCAATGATGTGTTCTCGGAAATTCATCCCGAGTGGACATTGGATGGAAAAGAAATACTTTATTCAACAGATGCCAGAAGTTTCAGAACGAATCCGGTTTTTGGATATTGGACATTTGACCTGGCTCAAATAAATGTTGCCGATAAAAAAATAAGAGATATTCCTTTGTTCGAAAATGCAAACCATTTTAACCCACAACAGGATGCACATGGAAATATACTTTTTGTCAGCGATCGAACCGGCAGACAAAATGTTTACAGCTACCAAGCCGATTCCGGTAAACTATCGCAATTCAGTTTTACATCTTCAGGTATAACCGGCATCACGCCTTATGCCCCCTCAATTTCGGTTTCTGGTAAGAGAGACAAGCTGGTCTTCAGCCAATTTCGCAACAACTCCTACGAAATTTATCAGATAGATTTGGGTAAAATAAATGCACTTCAGCTTGATAGTTTTACAACAGATCAAAGCCCGGCCTGGATTCCGTTTCAAAACACAAGAGTGGATCAGAATGTCCAGACTCTTTTATCAACACCACCTTCCAGCGATAGTATTTTCGATCAATATGTTATAAAACCTTATCGTGGTCACTTCGGATTGTCATATGTAGGGGCCTCTGGAGGAGCAGGATACGGAGGGAATTACATTTCCAGCGGAGTAGGATTAACCGGAGGTATAGACCTTTTGTTCAACGACATGCTTGGCCACCATCAATTGTATACCGGACTTGCACTTAATGGAGAAATTTATGATATCGCGGCAGCAGCGAGTTATTTAAATCGCTCGTGGAAATTTCCCTGGGGGGTCAATGTGCAGCATCTGCCAAGTCAGTACTTCGATTACACACCCGGATTTGTCAGACAAAATTTTGTAGATGAAAATGGAAACATCTTTTCTGCATATACCGACACGACACAACTGTTGCGAATTTTTGAAGAACAATTCGGAGTGTTTATTCACTATCCAATCTCCGTCATTCAAAGATTGGAAGCCGGTATAGGCACTTCTTATCGTTTTTTCAGATTGGAACGCATCATTGATTTTTACGACGACATCAATAAGTTTTTTTACCTGGGAGGGCAGAAAGAGAAATTAAGCGTCGGCGATGCAGTTCAATTGGGGCCTTATACCATTGAAAAAGGTTGGCTCTCGAATGTCAACGCTGCCTGGGTCGGCGACAATTCATACTTCGGCCTCACAGCTCCTATGCTTGGACATCGCTACCGGATCGGTATTGAAAACTATTTTGGCCAATACGAATTCTTTGCAACAACCCTGGATGCCAGAAAATATTTTTGGTCTAAACCTTTCAGCTTTGCCTTCAGATTTATGCATTATGCCCGATATGGTCAGGATGCCAACAGATTTTATCCTTTGCTCATCGGACAATATGGGCTTATACATGGTTACGATTTCAATCATTTAGACCGCTTGAGGGAACGTTATGACATTTCCTACGAACAAATAAGCGGATCGAAAATAGCAATCGGGTCTTTCGAATTGCGACTGCCTTTATTCGGCCCAAGCAGATTTGCCTTGCTGAGCGTTCCATTTCTTCCCATCGACCTGAATATTTTTATTGACGGGGGGATAGCCTGGGATGCTTATGAAGATTTTTCGAGCGACATTGAATTTTTAAAACCACTTCCCGTTTTTAGCGCTGGTGCTGGACTTCGCATTAATTTATTTGGTGCTCTGGTTTTAGAGCCCTATTGGGCCTGGCCTTTGCGAAAGGATTCCAAAGCTTTGTTTGGATTTAATTTTATTCCTGGATGGTAAGGGAGGATTGGGGGCTTGTAGGTTGGGAGGCTGATAGGCTTGAGGGTGTGTAATTCAGTGAAAAGCTTAAAGCGAAAAGCCTAATACTTAGTTCGATTCTATTGATGCGACCTGATTAACTAACGTACGTTTGTTAGCTTCATTACCTAACAACTAACATCTATCACCTAACACCTAACTTCTATCAACTAACATCTATCACCTAACACCTAACTTCTATCAACTAACACCTATCACCTAACACCTAATATCCAGCATCTCTCAACTATCTCCCGGGTGCCAAAAATATTTTTCCATAGGCGTTACTTTATGATCGACTATGTTGACTCCTTCTTTGCGCAGTAGTTTTCCCATGCGTTCTCCGGCTTCGCCAAACATAAGACGGCCCGTCAACTCACCTTTGAAATTTACGACCCGGTGTGCCGGCACATCTTTTACAGTACCTTTTAATTGATTCAAAGCCCAACCCACCATTCTTGCAGAACCAAGCGTCAGGAAATCAGCAATGGCACCATAGGTACTTACCCGTCCTTTTGGGATACATCTGACTACATCATAAACCCAGTCATAATAATGATCTTTCTTTTTGTTGGAATTCGTACATGCTTCCAAAGCCTCATCTTCCATTCGTCGCATTTGAGTTTGCTCCTTCTTTGTTTTATCTTTAAAACCCAGCAGATGAAGGATTCCATGCAGGATCACCCGTTGCTTTTCTGTTTCGGGATCCTGTTTCAACAACCTTGCATTATCACGAACCCGGTCGATGCTGATGTAAAGTTCCCCGCTCACCGATGCTCCATCAAGCGGGAAGGTGATGATATCCGTATAATAATCGTGGTTGAGAAATTTCTTGTTGAGATCCAGCAAATATTCGTCATCGCAAAAAACAATGCTGATCAAGCCTGGTTGCTGCCCATATTTACTGATCAGTTTTAGGATACAATTTTGCCACAAGACTTCCGGGATATCAAAAGCCTTACATTGAAAATCAAATCTAATCAGCGTATGTTCTCCTCCGGTTTTCATACTAACATTCGTTAGGATGGATATATGCTAAAGTCAAGATTCTGAGAACCTGTACAATTGTTAATCTTCAATGACAAATTTGATTTCTACGGTCCGCCCGTCATCCGAAAAGATCACCCGATCCGACAACCGTTGCATCAGAAAAACACCTCTGCCCCCGCACCGATGAATATTTTCAGGCAAGGTTGGATCAGGCACGGAGGCGGGGTCGAAACCCTGTCCCTCATCTGAAATTTTGAAACTGATGTATTTTTTTAAGCGCGTCGTCTTCAAACTGACATATTTATTGCAGTCGGATTTATTTCCATGGAGGATGGCATTATTTACGGCTTCCGTGATCGAAACGAGAATATTCGGATAAAGACTTTTATCGAGGCGGTATTCATTAAACACCTGATGCAAGTATTCCTCAACCTGGCAAATATTGGCCGGTACAGATGCAATGCGAATCATCCCTGCTTTTTCAGACTTTGATAATATTGCTCGACCAGCCGCTTGTAAAACGGCCTTAACTCCGGTGATATTTGTTTGAACCATTCCGTTTCTCCCTGCCTCTGTTTGATGTATTCTTCCAGGCCGGGCGGAAACTTACGTTCAATATTCATACCAGTTTCTGATTTTCGCTGTTCGTCCCACTCTCTTTCGCGCTCCGCACGGTCTGATTCCAGCAATCTCGTCGTGATTTCCTGGTGCCTTTTCATCATTTCGTTGGTCAACTGCTTATTCACCAGTTGCTTTTCGAGTTTGTTCATTTCTTCAATAGCCTCCTTCGCTTCTTTGGAACCATTTCCGCGTTCGCTGTTTTCTTTATCCAGCTCCTGCAGCATTTTTCTGAGTTTGGCTTGTTGGGCAGCCATTTCCGCAAACTCCTGAGACGTACCTTGCTTACCTTGTTTCATTTTGTCTAGCTGCTCCTGCATGCCCTTGCCCATTTTCTTCATTCCTTCGGTAATTTTATCTGCAGGCTTGCGACCCGAACTTTGCCCCGGATTGTTGCATGATTTATTGCCCGGTTTTTTACAGGATCCTCCTTTACACTCTTGTTGTTTTTTATTCAGGGTCTCCGACAACATCAACGCCAAATCATTCATATTGGTCATCACCCTTCGTTGATTATTTCCGGCTTCTGCACTTCTCCTGTCCTCCAGCAAGTTAATACCCGAAGTAAAATTGTGGTTGATCTCATTGACTTTGTCCATGACAAACGATTGGATTTCCACAATTCTCTTACTTAGCACATCGAGCGTATCTTCTACAATTTTAAAATTCTCCTTAATTCTGAATTGATCTTGTACGAGGTTCAGATATTTGGGCGTCTGGGTATTGATCTGCCCAAATTCCTTGACCAGGTTCTCTTGTTCAAATGACAATGCAACCAGATTCTCCAGTAATTGGCGCAACATCCGGGCATCTTCTTCGGCCTGCTCTTTATCTGACTCTTCCATCTCTTGTTCCATCTGATCAGCCATTTGATCCATCTTTTGCGAAGCATCCTTTTGTTTTTTTGCAGCTTTACTCTTTCCGGATTTTCCTCCCTCCTTGTTGCTCATTTCTTTTTTCGCATCCTTCAAATCTTTTTTAATCTCATCACTTTGACCTTTCCGGTCATCCATTTTCCGCTGAGATTTCAACTGCTCATTTTTCTTTTGAAGCTCCTCCTGTTTTTTTGCCAGTTCGTCAAATTTTTTGTTGATATCTTCCTGTTTTTCTTTCAGGGCTTCATCGCTCTCCTGTTCTTTTTCAGTTTTTTCTGAAAGGGCATCTTGTTTATCGGAAAGCTGACGCAATTCATTGATCTGGTCCTTGATATTTTTTCCAATTCCAACTGCTTGAACAATTCGAGCAGACGCTCCATCTCTTTGGACATATCCATATTCTTGTTCTGGAACTGTTCAGTCATTTTCAAAGTCTGATCTTTATTCAACTCGCTCATAAGATCCTGAATTTGTTTCATAAGATCTTTCATCTCGTTATTAGCCGTTTCATTGAATAATTTCTGAAGTTGTTCCTGCTTCTCTTCCAGTTTCTCATCATCGAGCAATTGCTTCTTTAAATTCTCATCGAATTTCTTTTTGGCTTCATCGAATTTATTCTGCAGATTTTGCTGGTCCTGCATTAATTTTTCCAATTCTTTCTTCTGTTGCCACTCCAGATCTTTCTTTTGACGCATTTTATTTTTAAATTCATCGATGCGTTCCTGCAACTTTCTGATTTCTTTCAAAGCATCCTGGAGATTGTCTTTGATGTCCTGATTATTTCCTTCTTCCAATTGCGCAAGTTCTTCTTCTGAGGCTTCCTTATAACTTTGCACCTGACTGCGGGCCGATTTACTTCCATTTACGGCATCGTTGTCCCACACTTCAAAATAATAACTGATCGATTCTCCGGGTTCGAGGTTGAAATTTGATGCATCAAAAACATAACGGAAATCCTGGATTTTCGAAACCGCTTGTGTATTCATCGGAGTGGACTTAACTACTCTTTCTTTTCCATCCTTTTGTAAGATCGTGTAATTGAATGTCAGGTTTTTAATTCCATAATCATCGCTGGCATTCCCGGCAAAGTATGACACTTTCCAATTGCTGCTATCTGCAAAAGATTCCAATTGGATCTGAGGATATTGGTCTTCAATGACATGAATCTGATATACAACAGAATCCGGTTTTTTTAATTCGCGATTGCTCAGATAGAAAATGTAGGATTCGTTTTTTGTAAACTTTCTTGAATAGACAAATTGATTTTCATTTTTCGCTTCCAATATAAACGCAGACGGGTCGCTTTGAGTTTTGAAAGACAGTTGGTCCGTGTGGCTCGTGTGGATGTCCCAACTAACATTCGTGCCCGTGGGTATCATAAGATCACCTATGTTTTCAAGTGTTTCGGCTTTTCGTCCGGTATAAGAAGGATAGACAAGCTTCACCTTAAAATTATCTACAAGTGGTTTCATCAGGACTTTAAGGGTATATTCCTGGGATTGCACATTTCCCGAAAAAATCCTGAAGGACTGATCCTTTTGAACATTACTAAAAGTATAAATAAATTCTTCCGGACCTTCCTTTTGTAATCGGTATTGAAAATGATCCAATTCAATAAACGCTTCTGCCGGAATCGATCGGCCCTCGGTATGCAGACGCAAAGTAAACTCGCCATTTTGTTCGACTTCCAATTCTGAAACGTCCAATACAAATTTAAAAGCGGCTTCTTTTTCAAAATCTTTATCGAGCTGGATCAGTCTTTGGGTCGGTTTTTGAATGAATCCGGGTGCAAAGACCAACAGCGATGCCAATAGGAAAACAGGACCGATGGCATAATGCATGTACTTCCGGTTCTTTTGAAAATCAATGGCCTGAACAAAAGGTACCGGTTGTAATTCGTGAGATTTTTGTGCGATGCTTGCATCGATCAGACTTCTATCAGAATAGTTGATCGATTGCGATTTGAGTTGAAGCACATTGAGCAATTTGTCTTTGACATCGGTAAAGTGTGTCCCGATAATTTTTGCAGCTTCTTCGTGTGAGATTAATTTTCCGAGTTTGAAGTAATGGAAGAGTGGTGTTAAGATCCAATATCCGAGTCCCGAAACAAACAAAGCTAAATATGAAAAAGAAAGAACAGCCCGAATGTTTTTACTGAAATAAAACTGGCTTTCCAAAAAATTGTAAGCAAGAAAGACCAGGGTTAGTAAACCTACGAAATAAAGACTTCCACGAATCACCTGATTCATGTAATACTTCCGGGTGAACTGATCGATTTTAAAAATAAGCTGATCGTAATAATTCTCTCTAAGTGCCATACAAACTGTTCAACTAATAAAAACGCAAAATAGCCGAAAATAATTTCCACAGTGCCCCTGAAAGGCATAAACTTAGGTTAATTAACACTTGTCCGGGGAATTGTGTTTAAGCAGAAACCTGGTATTCCCGGAGGGCATCGTTCAACGACACCTTTTTATCGGTCGACTCTTTGCGTTGTCCAATGATCAAAGCACAGGGAACCTGGTAGTTTCCAGCCGGATAGGTTTTGGTGTATGATCCTGGGATCACGACCGACCTCGGAGGCACAAATCCCTGATACTTAATGGCTTGCTCTTTAGTTACATCGATGATGTGCGTGGAGCCGGTAATTACGACATTGGCACCCAGAACAGCTTCATGTCCGATATGAGCCCCCTCCACGATAATGCACCTCGAACCTATAAAAGCGTTGTCTTCAATGATGTTGGGTTTCGCCTGAGGTGGTTCGAGAACTCCCCCGATTCCGACGCCACCCGCCAGGTGTACATTTCTTCCGATCTGGGCGCAGGACCCCACCGTGGCCCAGGTATCGACCATACTGCCGGATCCGACCCAGGCACCAATATTGACGTAGCTGGGCATAAGTATGGCTCCGGGCTCAATGAATGAGCCATAACGGGCAATGGCATGAGGAACTGCCCGGATGCCCAGGGCTGCATAGTTGGTTTTAGTTGGAATTTTATCAAAAAACTCGAGATCCCCCGCTTTTATCACTTTATTCTCACAAATGGGAAAATACATGAGTATGGCCTTTTTGATCCAGTCGTTGACTACCCAATCCGATCCACCGGGCTCCGCCACGCGAATTTTTCCGTCGTTAAGCAGGGCAATAGTTTCGTGAATGCTGTTTTTAACGGAGGTGTCATTGAGTAAGCTCCGATCAGACCAGGCGTTTTCGATGATTTGTTTTAATGCTTCCATTTAAAAAGTATAAGAGAATGCAAGTATAGTGGAAATCACGCCAACGATATAACCAATAAACAATTCGTCGCGGGTATGAGCCTTGAGATAAAGCCGGCACGATCCAATGAAGCCAGCAAGCATGAAGGAGATCCCTAACAAGGCATGCAGGTGAAAAGAAGATACTGCCTCTTTTTCAAACCTGAACAGAAAAACCAAATCCTGCGAAAAATCTTTACGGACAAAGACCCAAAGTGTACAAAAACAAGCCCATGCCGCTGCATGCAAACTCATTTTTAACTTGGTGTTGACGATGAATGCTATAAAAATGCAAATTACCGCACTCAATACAAAAGCCGTCATCAATTTGGGTATCTGGTCCTGCGATTTGAGATTGATCCACATCCAAAGATTAAAAACTGCACAGATGATCAAAGGGATAAACCGGTCAAACCGATCCTGCATCTGAAAACTTTTTAAAAGTCCGGTCCACTTCATCAATCCGATGGCAATAGCAGGGATAAAAAGAGTATAAATGAATATGAGCAACAACAATATTTTTTGTTCCGACCAGACGACCACTCCAAACAAATGCGGTTTCAGACAAAGGAGGAGAAACAAGGCATAAAACAATAGAAAAATGGGGTGGAATATGTAAGAGCTAACTATGGCGAGTGTTCGTAATGAATTTGTCATACCAGATACGTAGTACAAAGATAGGAAATTGGATCATGGGTAACGGAGATATAAAGATGGGTGGGTCAAACTTAATGCTACCTGACAAGCATCATATCAGAATTTGATAGCCGTCACTATGTTTACTTAAAAACCGCAAGACATTTGAAAATGAATCGGAACGAATCGAAATTCGGAAAGTACATGATTAAATTTAAAATGATGAAACAAGATATTAAAATGTATATTTTTAAAAGTGCAATACTGTTCTTCAGCCTGTCTGTCATTGTATTCTCTTGTAGTAAAGATGATGACCCCGCCACCGGGGATTCCAGAAAAATAATCACAGATAAAGAAATTTTTGTTCAAAAAGAAGTCATTGATGCTTCGGGCGGATCAATAATTCTAAATGATGCCAATTCTCTACTCGATGGAATGGAAATTTTGGTCCCTGAAGGCAGTTATGACGAAGCCATTACAGTCAATATTTCATACGCCGAAATCAAATCGCATGAATTTGGGGAGCTTTTCAATCCGGTGAGTCCGTTGATCAAAATTGAGAACGGCGGAAAAATGTCGAATCAGATGATGCGCCTTAAAATTCCGATCAGTGCAAATCCGGAAACCTATCGCATGGCTTTTTATTACGATCGTCAAACCGGTGAGCTGGAAGGCATTTCTACGGTAAGAAATGAAACCGATTTTATCACGATTGCAGTCCGGCATTTCTCACTCATCGTGGTCACAGAAGTGCAGAAAGAATTGCTCATCCAGGGAGGAGGATTCCATACCGGCTTCGATCCTTCAAAAAATGGTTGGGGTTTTGTCAATTATGGTACTTATCCGGAATACGAAGGCATCTGTGCAGGTATGAGCATTGGTGCAGCGTATTATTATAAAAATTTTAAAGCTGGCTTGGCATTAAACGGATTTTTCGACAACGATCAGTTGTGGTTTCCCACCCCTGATGTTTGGGAAGACGATGCAAGTGGAATTCGCTATGCAACTGCAATACACAGGGTTCAGAAAGCTTTTTGGGATCAAAACATCGGGAGTATTGATACCATGATCCATGCTCCCGATGAGGATAGATTTTATAATCTTATTTACAGTATTTTAGTTTTAAATCAGCCCCAGCTCATTTATGTGGATGACCCTTCTGCTTCTCATGCACACATGATCATTGGTTTCGGATATGAAATCAATGGAAATGAAGCTAAAATAAATGTATACGATCCCAATTTCCCCAATCAGGAATCAGCTATTTCGTTTGACCTGCTAACCAAAACGTTTTCAAAATATACATCGGCACAAAATGCAAGAGCTCTCGAAAACAATCAACTTTTTCATTACAGCAATATTGCTTTTGTTCCGCTTACAGCTGTAATGTCGAAAGACGAAATGGATTTTTTATGGCAAAGAGTTCAGAATAAAACTATTCATGAAGGTCTTTTCCCTGCTTATAAAATCTTTGCAGTCCCTAAAGATCCCGGATTTTCCAAAGTTGAATTGCATACCTCTAACAATACATTGCAAAATTATATTCCATTTAAGGATTTTGATTTCGTTATCGAAGGGTTAGCGCCTTCTTTTGGTTTAAAACTTGAGGCTTTAAGCTTTCTTCCAGGTTTTGGATTGGAGCGATACAATCCCGCCCAAAGTATTGTCATGGAGAATCGGGATACATTGATAGGGCTTTACTTAAAAGCAACACCCGCAAATCAAACTTACGATCAGTGGGTTGGTTTTGAATGGTTTAAAATTCAATTGCAAAATATCTGGATTGAACCTGTTGATACCACCGTTGCAGTGAATGCTGAAATAAATTTTGTAGCGAGGCATAATAACACAGCTCCCAAGAATGCACTTTATAAATGGGATTTCGGTGATGGTCATCAGGAAGAAAGTACAGATTCGATTATCGTTTATAAATATGAAGCCCCCGATGAATATGAAATACAACTCACCGTAATCGACAGAATCACAAACAAAGAAGTATCTAAAGTAAAAACAAAAGTTAATGTAACCATATGGCCAAAAATAGCGATTACTTTAAAGGGCATGGAAGCTACCCCTCCAAGCACGATTAAAGCAAATGATGGGGCGGACATACCAAGCATTGCATGGTCTAATAAAGTTTCATCAACTGCACCAGGACTAAAATGGAATAAGAATTATTTTGAAGTAGACTTTAGTTTTAATATTGGAGAACCGGTATATACCTGCCGCATTTCGGGAACGATGTCAAACGATTTTAAAAAAATCATCGATTGTTCTGCCATATTTACCGGGATCGGGTTCGGAGGAGATTGGACGTATATTTCCGCGATCAGCATTTTTGATTTTCCAATAGAAGAATACATTCCTGGACAGATCATCGGTAAATCGTTAAGAGGACCTCTTGCTCAGGCAAAAGTCGGAAACCTGAGTTGGAAGCAAACGAGTAAAGATGCCCAGGGTAAGATTACAGAAATCACCTTACAATCAGTGGATTGGAGCAGTGATCAGACCGAATTAAGCATTTTCTTCTATAACAAGTAAGCCATTTACAATTGAAATATGGAATTTTATGGAATCAGATTCCATAAAATTCCATATTTTTGATTTATGATAGAAAGAATGGCAAAAACCAAGCTGCTGGATCTGGCCAATAAATTTAAGGCTATAGCCGTCATTGGACCACGACAAAGCGGCAAAACCACATTGGTCAGGAGTTTATTTGCTCACAAGCCTTATGTTTCTTTGGAAAACCCCGATGATAGAAATTTTGCATTGGAAGACCCAAGGGCGTTTTTATTAAAGTATCCGGAGGGTGCTGTTTTTGACGAAATTCAAAGGGTTCCTGAATTATTCTCTTACATGCAGGAATTATTAGACAATACCCGAGCCAAAGGACATTTCATTTTATCAGGATCCAACCACTTTTTATTACAACAATCCATTTCCCAATCACTGGCAGGAAGGGTTGGGTATTTGCATTTACTTCCATTCTCCTTGCAGGAACTGGAGCAGTCCAAACTACATATCGAAAATGACGATGTACTCATGCTTCAGGGATTTTACCCACCTGTTTATGACCAAAACATTCCAGCACAAGACTGGTGTCCCAATTATGTAAAAACATATATTGAAAAAGATGTACGGCAAATTAAGAACATCAATGATCTTCATCTGTTCGAACGATTTCTTCGACTTCTTGCCGGGCGTGTTGGCTATGAGTTAAATTATACTGCTTTGGCTGTAGAGACCGGAATCGATACAAAAACGGTGCAATCCTGGATTGGAATTCTCGAAAGCAGTTTTATCATTTATAATTTGAAACCGCATCATCTCAATTTCAGGAAAACCTTGGTGAAACGCCCAAAACTTTATTTTTATGATACCTCCATAGTTTGTTATTTGCTTGGGATATATCGAACAGAACACTTAACGACCCATCCCATGCGCGGAAATATTTTTGAAAATATGGCGATTGGTGAAATTTTAAAAATACGAACGCATCAAGGACTTTCTCCAGATATGTATTTCTGGCGGGACAAAACGGGACATGAAGTTGATTTGATTTTACAAATGGCAAATGATATCATTCCTATTGAAATCAAATCAGGGCAGACTTTTAATACAGAATTCATAAAACAATTAAGGTACTACCAGAACATCAGCGGTTGCAAAAAGTCGTATGTACTTTATGGGGGTCAGCAAAACATGAACCGCAGCGATGGAATAGAAATCATCAATTGGAGATCGGGATGTAGAAAGATTGCTACTTGATCTGCTAACTAACTTTTGTTAGTTTTATCAGATAACTAAGAAACGTGATAATTCAAACAGATTTTCACTCTTCCATTCAATCCTTATACGGATCATACACCTCAACGCCTGCCATAGCCACTCCAATAGGTCTTAGCCGGTGCAGGATGCGGATCGTATCCTCATGACAGGCAAGAACTTCCCCCAGCTTTTTATAACATTGAGGAGCTTCATCTGCTGCACCGCCCCGAAGTTCGATGCCCCGGTTTCTAGCTTCTGTTTTCACGGTATCAAAATTAACTTTGCCTTGCCCTACTGTAAAGGGAGATTTTTTCCCGTCTGTTCCCCGGATCCACTTCTTTTTTCCTGCGGCTTCGTTGCGCGACATGACGCGTCCGGCTCCGTGCACTGTAGAAAATAATCCTTGTTTTGAGGCATCGCTTGCAATCCCTTCCAGGATCACCGATTCGTCAAACATGGTCGAGCCCACGAAACTTTGTTGCCCGGGAAACGCTGGTGTACATCCTTTACGCACCACCCAATAATCCTCACCAAAGTGATTTTCTTTCCAGGCAAAATTGTGATGATTATGGACGGAATACGTTGACTTGGCTCCTAAAATTTCCAACACTTTGGCGACCACTGCATTTCTTCCTGCATAAGCGTATTCACCGGCAAGATGCATTGCCGCCAGATAATCTTGCCCCAGTTCCGTAGCTACATCGAATAGAATCGGAGCAGCTTCCATGGAACCTTCGTTCACGCGCTCGGTGAATTCAAGACCTTTCGACAAAGCAATGAATCCCATAGCCGTTTTGTGCCCAAATCCGCGGGAACCAAAATGTACGCCAATCCAAAGCCATCCTTCTTCGTCTTCAAAAAGATCGACGTAATGATTGCCTGAACCTACCGTGCCGAGTTGTTCGCGGGCGAGTTGCAAAAGTCTTCGTTGTGGCTTAAATGCTGCACGATTGATTTGATCAAACACTTCGTCATCGACAGGCTCGTTGTTGGGCCTGCCAACTCCAAATGAAATCCGGCCAACAATCTCGTCCATGATTCTGCTAACGTCAATATCCTTAGCCAGTAAATCCGTTCGCACGGCTTTGTTCCCACAAGCTATGTCGAATCCAACACCGGAAAGCGAAATTTTATTTTTATAGGCTACGACTCCGCCAATGGGATGTCCGTACCCGTAATGGGCGTCGGCCGTGAGTACGGCAAGATCCTCTTCGCCCACGCATCGTTTAATTTGGTCGATAGATTGTTGGTCGATGAGTTCGGAACCGAAAATATGAAGCAAGGCCATGCGCAAAGATAAGGAAGGAGAGGGATGTTTTGAAGGTAAAAAGCTGAAAGCGATAAGCTTAAAGCTCTGTCCTTATTTAATACTAACATTCGTTCGTTAACTTAAAACAACTAGCAACTAGCAACTAACAACTAACAACTAATGACTGCCAACTGTTAACTGCCAACTGTTTTTTCAGCATTTGAACTTTCGAGGATCAAGGAGAAATAAAAAAGGCAGTTAAAGCTGCAAACTGCCAACTGTTAACTGCCAACTTCCTCCTCACTTTCTCTCCAGTGACCGCCAATTTCCAATCCCCAATTGGTTGGGATCGAACGAAGAAGACTCACCCAGGAGATATTCGCCCCGATCGTTGACCCAGGCATTTGAATAACCGGAAGGAAGTTGTACTGCTGCGGAACCATCGTGATATCGGTCAACGCCGCGCAAGGCATCGCTGAATTGTTGATTCGTGCGTTCGTAGGTTTTTTGCGTTTGCCAGTAGCTGTCGGAAATGGATTTGCTGATCTGGTCGTTGGTCTGACTGATGATGCGGCTGATCTGTCCGGCAGCATAGATCCGCTGATAGGCCTGATCAGAAAGCAGTTGGACCACTTGCGTAAATTTATTGTAGAAGGGGAGGGTAAGTTTAGCGGATGATTTCAGGGTGAGAGCGATCTGCCTACATTTATCCAGTTTTCCTTTGGGAGCTTTGCAACTATACAATCCGGTCGCCGACCAAAAAATGGAATTCAAAGTAACCACGCCCTGAGATTGGGAATTCGTTACTTCAAGTACTCCATAAAATTCTTCTTCCATCTCTTTTTGATTTTCAATATACCCAATGCGTACGTAGGCGGATTGGGAATGCGTTCGAAAAGCGGTGCCTTGCACGTATTGATCTACCGGACCGCTGCGACTGATCATTTTTGCATCCAGAATTTGGTAGGGAAATCTTCCGCGGTTTTGTTGGACAAAGTCTTTGAGTCCGGACACAGCATCCTGCGGCGGAGGATAACCACTGGTCCCCATTGGGCCGCTGCTAAAGGATGAGCGCGCATCGGGATAAATTTCAATGGCCATGTCGCCCGACGGACTTATAAATTTTCCTTTATATCGTATGGGGAGCGTTGCGTCATTGTATTCCCAATACAACTGATCTTTTGCGGACCAAGATTCAGGAATCAAACCCGTCAGCGCTACCATACCGGATCCATCGCGGTCGATGACCTGGTGCGTTTTAAGTTTTAAATAGGAATTGTTCGCTGCATCATTTTTACCAGCAGCCGATTGTCCGGATGATCTCTTGCTGCTTCCTGTTTCAGAATTATTTTGGCATCCGGTAACTGTTGTTATGGCGGACCATAGAAAGAACAAGATGCAGAAGCGAAGCATGGCAAAGGAATTTAGAATGAAAATAATTCAAATATTCATTCAATTTGACAAAATGAGGCCTGATTTTTACATTATACTATCAAAAACAGGCCTGTTTTTATTAAAATATTAGCAAGATCGATTAAATAGAGGAATGGATGCTTTGGAAGATTGCTTTGAACCTACTCCGTCCAACATGAATGTAAACTGAGATAATTATTGGCTTAGCTTATGCCAACCAGGATTCAGATTAATATATTTCTCCTTCGTTATTCCGGCTAGAATCAATTTTAAAACCATTTCCTAATTATATTTCACCATTAGTATGTGTACATAATTAAATTTCTCCTGATTAAATCATTTTTTCTTACATTTGATAAATTAATTTTCACCAAAGCCTATGAATAATAATCGTTTTACCCTTAAAATCAGCGTTTTTCGCGGGCGAAAGGCCCCCGAACAAGGATTACTCGTAGGTTATGGGGCGATATTGGAAGCATACAAATTAGAAGTGCCCATTCCTGATGTCCTTGCACTTATAAGCATCAAAAAACGAAAATATTTGACCAATGAATGGCAGGTATTCACCCCCCGATATTTACCGGAAGATAGTTTATATAAGCACTTGGTTTTTGCTCTAAAATATGAAGGTATAAATCTACTCTTGCTGAAAAAATTGTTTGAAAAGCTTGTACAAGAAGAAATCTTGGATTTAATTCAAAAAGAACCAACCGGGCAGTATAGCAGAAGACTGTGGTTTTTGTATGAATGGCTGTTAAATAAACAATTGATCATCGATGACCTGCAAATTGGAAACTATGTATCCTTAGTCAACAGTAATATACAGTACTCCTTGAATACAGGACAAAATTCAATCCGGCATCGCATTATAAACAATCTTCCTGGGGTTAGTGGCTTCTGCCCGATGATTCGAAAAACGGATAAATTGAACCGATATATTGAAAAAAATATTTCCTTACATACAGAAAAATATATTAAAAATATTCATGCAGACGTATTAAAACGGGCATCTGCATTTTTATTACTGAGTGACTCAAAAGCATCTTTTACTATTGAAGGAGAAAGCCCTAAAAGTAAAAGAATGGCAAGATGGGGACAAGCTATCGGACAGGCAGGCTTGATTGAGTTAAATAAAGAAGAGTTATTGAGGTTACAACAACTACTTATTGAAAATCCCAGATTTGTGGCCATGGGTTTTCGCAATAAAGGTGGATTTATTGGCGAGCATGACCGGATTACAGGTGAACCTATGCCAGATCATATATCGGCCAAATGGCAAGACCTGGATCAATTGCTGACAAATTTGATACAAACCAATCAAATGCTCATAAAAAGTGATATGGATGCTGTGCTTTCGGCTACAATCATAGCATTTGGATTTGTATTTATACATCCATTTGAAGACGGTAATGGTCGTTTACACAGATACCTGATACATCATATACTTTCGAAAAAACAATTTTCAAAACAAGGCTTGATATTTCCTGTGTCGGCTTCTATTTTAAATCACATCGTTGATTATAGAAAAGTGCTGGAATCTTATTCCTTGCCGCTTCTTGATTATATTGAATGGCGGGAAACCAAAGATAACAATGTTGAAGTACTCAATGACACCAAGGATTATTATGCCTATTTTGATGCGACCAAACAGGCCGAGTTTTTATATGATTGCGTAATGGATACAATTGAAAATTTCATCCCACGCGAAGTAACTTATCTCATACGATACGACCAATTTAAACACTTTCTGGAAGATGAATTTGAAATGCCGGATAAACTTGTTACACTCCTGCTTCGGTTTCTGGAACAAAATGAAGGTAAACTTTCAAAAAGAGCAAAAGAAAACGAATTTTGCAATCTGACCGAAGTTGAAATCGACCAAATTGAGAATGAGTACATGAACATATTTCTTCAGCAATGATCGACAATCCGGGTGATATTGTTATACAATTCTGACATACCAACAGCGTTATATTAATGGAATTTTAAGTCTGAACCCATGGCAAAAAAATTCTACACCAGATACCCCACCCGTTAGCTTTAGTTTTTTTATTAAGGAAAATGCTTTGAAATGAAATTGCTCCATCGCGTTTCCAATTTTCGCACATTTTCTAAATCTCCGTCGGAAAGGATGTCATTTTTTGGAGCCTTTCTTCGGATTGCCTCTTCCAAATATTTGAAGGCTGAATCAACATCACCAGTCAAACTTTTCATACATGCAATATTGTAATAGGAGCGAAAATCTTCTGGCAAATTCTGTATCGTTAAAAGGTAATAATGCTCAGCAACTGAATATTTTTTAAGTAGATAGTGGAGAGTACCTAAATTTAATGTGAGGTTTGGGTAAAGTGAATCAATTGCAATTGCACGATTAAAGATTTCTTCGGCTTTCTTCAGAAATCCAAGATTAAGATACATATTGCCCAAAATGCTGTAAGGTTCAATTGCTGTACTATCCAATTCAATAGCACGTTTTAAATAATGTTCTGCGGCTTTATAATTGCTTCGTGCGATAAAAACTTTTCCCAGTAAATATGGCAATAAAGCATTAGTAGAATCAATAAGCAATCCTTTCCTAGCCCATTTGCCTGCCTCGTCTATTTCGTTTTGTTCAAATGCATGATTTGCGAGGTTTATAATAGGATCAATGTAACCGGTATCTAATGAATGTGCCTTTAAAAAATACTTCTTGGCCAATTCCGGATATTTCAACTCATTATAGTAAAGTCCTAATGCAACGTTAACTGTCGCTGAATTCGAATCCTTTTCAATTGCCATTTTAAAATATCGTTCTGCAATTACTTTATCACCAAATTTTATATACACTAAGAAAGGCAACATTACTCGAGGCAATGTCCAGTTTGGACTAAGTTTCATTGCAGTTTCAAAATAATAAATCATGGAATCCTTATCTTTCAAATGAAATGCATGATTCAATCCCATAGTATAATAATATAACGGCATTTCAGCCTGAGTTTCAATCGCATCCGACAACAATTTTTTAGCTTGGATTCCATTTTCCAGAACTCCGTTTTGATTTTTATAAATTTCAATAAATGCTTTAAAAAAATTCAGTCGTGCTTCGAAAATGGGATACAGATAATGTTTTTTTCCAAGTAATCTTTTAGATCGTTCAATCATTTCAATAATTTGCAAGCACCGTTCAATGCGAACTTTTTTACTTCTAGAAATCTCTTTAACATCTGTAAGGAGCATCGAATTCATAAATTGCTGGGCTTCATCCTGAAGTGCTGCTGCATAATTTCTTGTAAAGGTGCTTTGTAAAGATTTTAGTTTATCAGATGCGAGTAATTGAGAATAATAGAATTCAGCACAATTGGCTTTGGGTGCTAAATATCGTTTTTCAATCAAGCTTTTCTTAAAGTTCTGATAGGTTTCATAAAGCAAAGGATCCGTAATGTTTTCAACCATGTAATCAATGCTGCGGTGATCAATACCTGAAAACAAAACCTGATCATATGTCTTTATGGAATTTATTGAATCCAGTTCTTTTTTAAAAACTTTTGATAAAGTATAATCTCTTGAACCTATCACCATGGGAATTTGACGGATAGGTGCTACATCCTTTTTAACGCGATCTTCCAAATACCTGCTTATTTCATACGAATTCACTTCAAGATCTTCATTTTCATCTGCCAGTCCATAAAGACCCTTGACCAGGTGAAAACTAAAAGCGCCTCTTCCGCCTCCCCATTGTTCTCCTTCCATGCTGTATTCATCCGGTTGGCATGAAAGGATTTTAATTTCATTGGCATATTGTTTGGCAAGGTTGGTATTTGTCAATTGACTGCCATGAATTGAAGAACCTGCCAATTTTCCACTTCTACATGCGTCAATGATGGCTATGGTCTGGGTCTGATTTTTTAACGAAAGCGTTGAAATAATTTCCTGCAGCATAAAAAGTGAAAACGCACCTCCAGACATATATACATTGGCCGGTGAATCCCAGCATAATAAAAAACCAGGCTGAGTCAGACTCCGTCGCTCCACATCTCCATGGCCTGAAAAATAAATAATTGCCTGGTCGCCGGGTTTGCAAACTTCCCAAAGCCAGTCCAATGCCACTGCGAATTGGGCCATGGTAGCTTGTTCATTAATGAGCAGTTTAATATGTGAATCTTCAATGGAGCCTCCCGCCTTCGATTTTATATACTGGTAGAAAGCCTGCGCATCTTTATCTGCAAATTTCAGATCCGGTATTTCTGAATTCTGATAATCAGAAATGCCGACAAGTACTGCATACGTAGAATTCTTATGACCTAATTTATCATCAGGTATGGAAATTACTCCTTTGCTTTGAGCAATCAGAAATGAAGAATAGAATAGTGAAATAAAGATTATTTTAAAATTAAAATTGGACATGTAACATTTCAATTAAAATACATAGTTAAGTAGTTAGTAATATATCTTAATCTGATTTTTCTTTCCAAATTTTAAAATAATCTTCATGTTAAATATGTAAATTTTAACCTTTTTCAATCATTACTCTCTTATAATAAATTTTATCTTCATCAACAATTTGCAAAACATATAATCCTGGAGTGATTAGAAAGTCATTAAGAACCAATTGAATTACTCCATTCTCTACTCTTTTTATTGATTCGAGGATTACATTACCTCCTATCCCACATAAACTGAAATATATATCTCTTGTTTTTAAATTATTGAATTCAATAGTAATATATTCCACAACGGGATTTGGAAAGGCAATCAGCTCATTTGAAGGAAAACGATCATCTCGAATATTCTCAGAAGTTCCAATATCTTCAGATTGTAGTGCCCCCCCATAGGTCTCTGCACTACCATTGACAATTGTGGAAAAATTCTGCTCACATTTAGATCTAATCTGATAATTGATATATGAATTCGGTGGTAAAAAATAATAATAAGTAGTTCTAATGCCACTTTGTTGATGAACGCCAGCTGTTGTAGTCCAAGAACTAAAACTTGACCATGGTTCTGAAGTAAACTTTGGTTTTGATCTCCAACGAGTTTGGAATAAAGTCACACATCCTTGTGGTTTCCAACTTATAGTCATTGGATTAGATCCACCAGCATGTACTTGTGCTGGTACGAAACACGTTGTAGGTTCAAGCTTTACGGTTTGATTACAAGTTGCCTTATTGCCACTGGCATCTAATACAGTCCATGCCACTGTATTATTGCCCAAAAAGTATGAAGTTGGAGGTTTGTTAATAACGGAACCTACAGTACAATTATCCGAAACAACGGGATTGCCTAGATCTACGGTTTTGGGATCAACCATACAGCCTGCTGCATCCGTAGAGATTGTAATATTAGCTGGGCAAGTAATCTTTGGTTTTGCCTTGTCCCTTACATTAACTGTAAAATTGCAAAGTGCCTCACCACATATATTTTTAACTTTAGCCGTTACAGTATGGCTACCAACTGCAAACCAAGAGCCAGATGCAGGTAAGAATGTAACTTGAGCATTTATTCCAGTATAGGTAGGTGACAGGTAGTTTACTTTAATTTGACAAGTGTTTTCTATTATATCTACAGTCTTATTAGCTGTACATTTTGTAATAACAGGTGGTTGACAACAATTGTCATCGATTAGATTATTACAGTTTTCGTCAATACCATTGCAGATTTCCAATCCATTTGGATTTATAGCTGGATTTGCGTCGTTGCAATCTCCAGTTCCTGTATAATACCCGTCTCCATCATTGTCTGTACCACAGGCATCCAATACTTGTATAGTACTGCTACATCCAATCGCATTGTTGTTAAAGCTATGAAACTTGAAGTTTGAAATATAGTCACATACACTGTTTACATTGCACTTATTTAAATTAGGACAATCATTAATGCCAATGTAAGTCATACTTTGATAGCTGATATTGTCAAGCCCTTCTAAACTTGTTAGGTTTGAATTTCCAAAAATAAACACATCTCCATTCAATGCCGTTAAATTCTGAAGTCCATTGAAGTTTTGTAAATTATTAGAATATATAATGGAAACATTGCCCGTTACACTGGTTAATTTATTTAAGCCAAGAAAATTGGAAACCAATGGATTGTTATCAAAATAGATGCCATGAGTAGTAATCGTGGTAAGATTATCAAAACCATTTAAATTGAGCAATTGTGGATTTTGATTTATCTGCAGTGAACCAACCTTTTCCAAGCCTGATAATCCGTCAAATGTTGATACTAATGGCAAGTACCCCAAAAGCAAAGAACCCTCAACGGTTTTTAAGTTGTTCATTCCATTAAAACTTAAAAGGCCATCAAGACTTGAAATGGCTAAATCCCCTTTCACAATACTGAGCGAGCTAAGTGCTGTGATTTCAGACAAGATAGGGTTGAGGCCTATGGATAAATAACCATTAACTTTGGTAAGTGAATTTAATCCACTTAAAGAGACCAAGTTGTCGTTATAACCAATGTCTGCATTCCCATTGATTTCTGTTAAGTTATTTAATCCATTGAAATTAATAAGTGTATCACATTCGTAAATGTGGAAATCGCCAACTTTTGTCAATGCGCTAAATCCGGAGAAATCCTGAATACCTGAAAAATTTATTTGCAAGCGCGAACTGATATTTAATACCCCATCAAAGGCTGAGTAGTATCTAAAATCTGGATTTTGATTTATTTCAAGGGTACCAATGTTTTGGAGCAAGTTAAATTCGGCAATTTCGACTAAGTTTTCGTTAGTCTCTATTTTTAGTTCAGAAATGGACTGGAGATTATTAAATCCATAGATGCCTAAAAGCAATGGATTTTGAGAAATATCAATGTTTGGTACTGAATTGGACAAACCATTAAAGCCATTTATAGATTGTAATTGACTATTTCCAACAATATTTATATTCGTTACATTTGAAATCTGTTGCCCAGAAATTGTTAGATTATAAGTACTAATTTCAGTTAATGAATTATTGCTATAATATGAGATCCACTTGATAAATTGAAGTTGAGGCAAGACACCACTTTGGATTAGGTTTTCATTACCAGCTACAAGGATACCGGTGCCAATTTTTATCAGATTAGGAAAAGTAAAGTCCTGGAGTGTAGAATTCTCAATGATCGTTAATTGATTCTCAATTTCAGCAAGATTATTTAGTCCCGCAATATGGATCAACAAGTCATTGTTCTCGATAGTTAGAGATTTTACCTTAACAAGTTGATTAAGTCCATTTAAATTGACAATATCTGGTGAATGGGCAATGTGAACATCACCTGATATAATAGTACAACCAGGGTAGTTAGTTGCAAAATTATCAATTTCAGCCTGGGTTGTAAAAGTTATCCCACCAGGTAAACAACTACTCCCTGACAATTGAAAAATGCTTAATAGACTAATTGTAACTAAAAAGAGCTTTTTCATGTGTTTACTTTGAAATTTTAGTAATTTTAATAAAAGTATTATTCTCTCCATAATTAATCCTGAGAAAATACAAGGCAGGCCTATAAGTTTCACCAAATACAATGCCAGTTTTATTCTGTGGCAAGGTAAAGCGCTCCATTTGATTGCCCAATTGATCAAAAACATCAATTACCACATCCGACGAAAGTTTATGATCTACCTGAAGCGTAAATGATTCATTGGTAGGATTCGGAAATACGTTTACTTTCAAATCAGTTTGGGTGCCGGTACTAACAATTGATTGTCCGGTATGTAAACAGATGCGTTCGATTTGTATTTCTGTATTAGCATTTCCCAAATCTACGATCAGGTCGTTTTCAACAAAAACAATTAAGAATATTTTCTTTGGTTCGCCTTTTTGGCAATTCAAAAATTGCAACTTACGTTCGTTAGCACCTAGGGGCAACTCCATTTGCAGCTTGTCTGAAGTCAGTTGGCTTAAGGAAACTTTAGCCAAAGGAATCCAATTTTGAGGTAACTTTGTCCAGTTGCTGGTATCCTCAACGGCTGCAACCACAAGTCTACTTCCATGTTTTATGGAAGAGCCTCGCTCCAAACCCAGCTGGATTTGTATCGTGGTTTGTCCTTTATCCAGACAAACTGGGTTTGTATACAAAATGCCCTCTGAATAATTAAGATTCCCGCGCAAAACAGCTTGCCCTCTGGTTATCTGTCGAGAATTTATAAGAGAACCATCACTATGAATCCATTGCTCCCATTGTTCCGCATCGCATAACGAACGTTCCCGTTCCGGTCCCGGAAATTCACAATCCACGAAAACCGTTACGATTTTCTCATATTCTGCACACACACTGCCGTCTGCATTTTTGCGGACTACTTCCATTTTTACATTGTAATTGCCGGGGAAGCGGAAATCATGGCAGATCAATTGGTTTCCAACACTCACTGCAAACGGTGTATTGAGATTTGGAAGTACAAACCAACGCACCATGTCGCATTCGGTCAAAGCCAAAGGACTGAAGCATATCAGACAGTCGTCGAGTTTTTTGATTTTACTGATTCCCTTTTCAACATCTTCTGCAAGATCATCCGGATCACAAGGACATATTTCGTCGCATCCAGGGAAAATCAAATGAATCCTACACGGACATTCCACATTTGAATCGCAATGACCACTCAGGATGAGATCATACTCCCCTCCTGCGGTGACTATAGCCGGTGGAATATAAATTCCAAAACCAGGAAACGCCACACTTGTGCCGGATGCAACGATGTCAGTCGGGTCATATGAATTGACCAATTGCCAGGATACAAGACTCTCGGGACAATCATTTTTACACAAGAGATTTCCGCTGAAGGTCCAGATGCAATCATCCGGCGGACATTCCAAGGTGAGGGTATCGCCGCATTCTGCTTTGACCTTTGAGTTCTTATCAAAATAAAAGCTCAGATCTGAAAATCCATCGCAAGAACAAGAGTCTGCACAGTCAACCGTAATGGTCTTACAAACTTTTCTGCTTCTGCAAGGCTCTAAAGCAGGATTTCCAAAAGGGTATTCTGATATGGTCATACAGACTGTATACGTTCCCGGGCTATAGGTATGCGTCCAGGTTCCGTTCGCAGGGATAGTGCCAATAACCGGAGAGGGTGGCTCGCCCCAATCAGGAGTGCTTTCGAAAAAATAGCAGTCTCCAAGGGATGCCGTTAAGGTAACATTGCAACCATCAACTTGAGTTTGAAAACAATTTGAAGAGGCTATCAACCATTGTATCTGCGCAGCAAATCCTGTTTTGCAACAGTTTTTACAATTCAGACTGACGGGCAACAATAAGCTCACGCTATTGCAAATATTTCCATTCTCATCGTACTCAACTACAGTAACAGCAATGAGGAAACTCATCTGGGTAGCTGAGTAGGTATGCATGACCATACTTCCCGGATAAAAAGGGCCTGTACTTATCGTTCCATCTTTCCAATTAATCGATTGAATTCGAATATCACATGGAAGTTCGTCGAAATGTAGCGTGGCTTTACATAGTGCCTGATCTGTTGTTATATGTATGGCATTTTGAACCAAAGCTTCAAAAACCTCTTTCGGTTTACAACATGTGTCGCATTCCTGTATGTAAAATTGGAAATCACATTTACATGTGTCTGTCCCACAAATTCCATTGAGATGCACGAAATAATTTTCACCTTGAGTGAACTGGCTGTACAATAAATTGATTGTCCAAACCGGATTAACAGGATCTACAAATTCAGTTCCGAATAGTACAACTGTACCTAAATAATTTTTAATCTGCCATTGAAGTACACCATCACAACTATCTTTACAATTTAAAGATCCTTCAATATTAAAACTGGTTTCATTTTTTGGACACCTGATTAAATAGGAAACGGGTGGATTGGGCTTACCTTGGCAACGAACAATCGTGTTGAATTCGCTGTTGTACATTTGGATATCGCTTAGATTGTCACAAACACATGTTGATGTACAAGCCACCAATGAAATATCATCGATAGCAATGTCATCCCAAATGCTCCCTTGGGTATCCCAAATTTCAATGTTCACGGGTCCGGTAACGGTTGCCGTAAAGGTTCCGGTTAACAAGACCCATTGATCTGGTGATTGATTGATTACTGTAGTTGGAATAATTATAGGCCCACCTGAAAGTCTGGCCAACAGCATTGGAGCCCCCATCTGATTCAGACGACTAACCAAATTATTTGCCCAAAAACAAAATACATAAGTTGTTCCTGCTTGTAAATTTACAGACTGACTCCAAATTGGATCTGAAGTTGAAGGTCCATCTGCTACAAAGAATAAATTGGTTGTCGAACCAAAAGTATGATCTATACAACTCCACTGTCCGTTGTTTAGGTTCAAAGAATTTCGAATAGAATATTCTCCAGCAGTTAGCGTGCCAAATGCATGGTATGCCAATGCAGAACTAAAACCAACATTTCCAGATTCAAAATTTCCATTGGTCACCAAATTGGGTCCTTGCTCTGAATGTTCAGGACAGAGTGCACATTCTGTATTGCAGGAAGGTAAAGGAATGCTAAGTTCCGCTACCTGATTGCAATAATAATTTCCTGTTGCATCCGACAATTGCATTTGCAAATGAATGATTCCATCCGGATCCGGGAACGGACTGGTAACTACAAAGGTCATGACCATTCTTGGAGGATCGGCAGGGCCTAATGCAGGATATAATGAAATTGAACTAGGAGTGATACTGACCACATTCGCATCCGGTGAACTGATGATTAAGTCGGTAGCATCAAAACCCGGTGACGAAATATTATCAATGGTAAATGTAATTTTATATCCAAGGCTGTCTTTCAAACACTCAGCATAGGCATTGGTCACCACCAAACATCTGTTGATGGTATCCGGTGCACATTCAAATTGCAACATCGTGTCGCAAGCGACAGTTTGATCATCGGATTCGTAAAAACGAATCTTGAACATGGAGCTGAGAGCCGAAGCAGCAGATAAAATTGTCGATTGAGATCTTTCTGCAAGAGTCTCCAGGCTTGGGCAAGGAATATTAGTAGGAATTAATTTATCAATATTTGTACCATCGCCAACACCGCCCCAATAATTTAAGCCCCAGATTGATAATTGATCATAATAATCATATGTCAAGGTGTGTGCATACCCTGCCAAAACTGTATGCCAGTTTCCGGCCCCAATAAGTTGTAATGGTATATTGCTGTGTATTGTTGTTCCATTTCCTAATTGACCATAAGCATTATTGCCCCACAACCATAAACTTCCACCTTGTTTTGTAGCAATTGAAAAATGAGCTCCTGTTGAGATTTGTTCCCATTGCATTTCCGTACCAACCATAGTAGGTGTTGAAACTGTTGCATAGTTCCCATTTCCAAGTTGCCCGAATTGATTTCGTCCCCATGCCCAAAGGGATCCATCATTTTTTAAAGCGGTAGTGTGTTCCCAACCTCCTTTTATTGACTTCCAATTGTTTGATACATCAATTAAAGTTAGGGAATTACGGTTAATATTTGAGCCATCGCCTAATTGATATTGATCATTTTTACCCCAACCCCATAGATTACCTACCAAATCAATAGCAAAACAATGGTGACCCATTGAAGCATCAATTGTTTTCCAATTTCCTGAAGATATTAGTATAGGCGATGTTCTATTTATAAATGTTCCATCACCGAGTTGTCCATATTGATTTTCACCCCAAGCCCACAAGGTTCCATTAATTTTGGTAGCGAGCACCATATACCCTCCTGCATCGACTTTGTCCCAATCTGAATCTGATCCGACTTGAAGTGGTATACTAGAATTAAAATAATTTCCTTGTCCCAATTGGCCTTGATAATTTCCACCCCATGCCCATAATGTTCCACCATCTTTCAGGGCAATTGAGAAGTGACCACCAGCAGAAACGAATTTCCAATCTGTATCTCCACTTACCTGAATAGGAACATTTTTTGCAATAGTTGTACCATCGCCTAATTGGCCGCTAAAGTTATCGCCCCATGCCCATAGTGTTCCATCATTCCTTATCGCTAAGGTGTGTTGTCCCCCAACTGCAAGCATCCTCCAACATCCAAGATCCTCGAATGTAGTTGCGCTGTCCAAACAAAATTGAATAAGATCAGTAGTAGTTCCTGATGGCAAATACGCACCCGGATAATCCAAACAAACCAAATCAGGTGTTGGTGGAGTACAGTAAATCCAGTATGAATCCTTAATCAAATTACCAAAAGACACACCCGGTGTGAGTGATTCGATCTCAATTTTACCAAAATAATCTATGGCGCAATTGTTGATCAGATCGAGTGCATAACAACAGGAAGAACTATCCACTTGAATTTCGCGTGCAACAATTTGAATTTCTTCGCAGGGATTGCAGCAGGGTTCGATTTGATAACAATATTGCGTATCCTGAAAACAAAACGAGGTATCACTATAAGTTAAGCCAAATTCCAGGCACACATCTTGCGGGCTCAGAATAGGCAAAGCACTGATGAGCTTGATACAAATGAGTGCAGACGTATTGCCGGGATCAAGAGCTGAAGCAAAATCAATATCTAAAGGATCAAAATAGCCTGTGCCACCACAAGGAACTAAACCAAATGCAGTACCAACGACTCCTATCGACACACCTGTGGCCGGATAGGGTGATAAGTTGGTCACATTAAAGCTGAGGCAATACTGATTTGGATTGCTGGTATCGCAAGCAATTTGCATATTCACGGGTTCTGTACAGTTAGGTGCGCAGGTGGGTGCAAGACAATCTGTTTTAATCGTGTCTCTGCAAACCGCTATACAAGAGCCGGATTTTGTCATCTCATACCAGATAAATTCAATTTCCTGAGTACTTGCTGCACCCAGTTGACCGACTAGGCAAAAATTGAAAAAGTCATTGGTGTAGCCAGCGGGTAATGTATTTCCCGGAAAAATGCCTCCAAAATTACTTATAAATTGGTGCGTTGTTGTTCCATTTACATATAAACCACTTACAACACTTACATTTCCAAAACTCCAACCCGGAGTAAGCAAATTAACCTTAGCTGATTTAATGCCAAAAACCAGATCATTATTTAAATCGACTGAAAAACAACAGCTGCTATCTGTACACATTAAATTTTCGTCGGAATACTTTTCTGCAGTCACACTGATGTTGTCACAACAATTTATGGTGTCAGGAGATATAATGCATTCGCAGGAGTATTTACCGATGAAGATGTCGGGATCATTGCCACTGGCTGAATAAATGGGACTGCCTGCTGTGTATGGGTCTCGTTTAAAATCAGGTGAATTTGTTCTACCGATTATTACAAAACTTCCGTTATTGTCTGGTGTTATTGACCATCCATCATCATTTTTGAAACCGTTGAGATTAAAATCTTTGAGATTGCAATCTGTATCAACTACACCAAAATAGGTATTTACAAAAGTAATACCAGATGCAGAATAATTGTTACCTCCAATAAAATAGATATTATCAGCATTATCTACAGAAAGTTCGTTGATATAATTATGATTGGGGATTTCTTTATGGCATTGGTACATTCCATCACTATCATATTTTACAATGAAGCTGGTTTCATTTGGTCCGTCAACCAGAACTGAACTTCCCCTTGGATTCAATTCATAATCATTAAATTTCGGCAGATTCTTATCAAAGCTAATTACAAATCCTCCATTTATTGCTTCAATGTCGGTTGCTGTGCCATGCGTAAGATATGGCATTAAAGCAGGTGGTGGTCCTAAAATTGCAAATGCCCAATCGAATGTTAGCGTGTTTGATGGATCCGTAAATTTCGCAACAAAAGGAGCATAATGACTAGATCTAGGGGAAACATTTGGTCCTAATGGTAAGTCGGGTGAAGTGTTATTACCAAAATCAACAAGTTTAGAATAATGCCCGGCAACATATATTTCACCAGATGATCCTACGCTTACTCCAAGTGGATATGCTCCGCCTGTGTTTGATGCTGATGGAACCAATGACGTAGACCATATATGCTCACCAGTCGTATTGTCAAATTTTACCATATAAAAATCCTGATTACCGCCGCTTACTATATATGGTGTAGGTAATGTCAAGGGAGGTACAATTATTAAATGGTCATTAAAAAATAATGTATCCGTAAAAATTCCCACTAGGATTGGATTGTTGTTTAAATCTAAATCCATATCAGATAACAACGTTCTATATTCATCATTACCATAAATTAATGACCACTTTAAGGTAGGAACGTAATAGGGATCACAAGCATCAACAATGCTGTACTTTGCTAAAAATATTACCTGGCCCTTATAATTATTTGTATGAATAGCACCAGTGCCTCCACCACCTGGAATGTTGATAATTTTACTGTCTGAAACACCGGCGACATAGAACCCTCCATCGAAATGCTTTATTACAAGTCCCTGATCGTTTGCATCTCCACTAATCGAAAAATTCCAACACAGTCCGCAGTTTTCATCATATTTAGAAACAAAGCAATCATTATTGATAGCTGGATCATTCAAATGACCCGAAACTGGACCACCATTGTAATGTCCAGTACAATAATAATTTCCTTGGTTGTCTGAATCGATATAAAAATCAGAATGGTTTGGTAAATCAAGAGGCGTTTTGGATTCGCCAAACATATTGAAACAATTTAAAGCTATCTCCGTCTTTTCGCAAATTCCACACTGCACACAAACACTAAAACAACTGTCTCTCTTAAAACACACTAGACCATTTGAATCTGTTTCTTCAAACTTTAAACAAATCGTATAGTTTCCAGATTGCTGGTATGTATGAGATGCGTCGACGGCGCCGATTCCTTCATAATAACCCGTAGTATTTCCATCACCCCAGTCGATTGACAACCGCTGACACCATCCAATGCAAGGATGATTGATACAAATCATGCAGGAATCTCTGATGACGGTAACCGGTGTAGTGGCCACATCAATAAAAGCCTGCTCATCCACACAACAGGTATCCAAGGGGCAATTTCCAAAATTTAAATTGACAATGGGGGTGTGCATATCCAATACATTCACCAGGTGTTCCCCACCCAATGGGTATTTTTGTAAGTATCCTGGTTTCTGTACTTCACACACAGTATATTGTCCAATAGGAATGTTTTGAAAAACATAAAATCCATAGGCATCGGTAAAGCTTGTCTGTATAAGATCACCGTTCCCATCTTTAAGTTGTATTTCCCATCCAATACCAGGAGGATCGCCTACATCGCGCCGACCATTACACTTTTTATCTAAATATTTGTGTCCGGTAATGAAATTGGTTTGTCCGCAACAAACTGATTCCATCATACCTACCCCGGTAATGCTACCCAAAATATTCAAACCCATCGCTACGCTGGATTCATTGCGGAGTTTTGCCTTGATGCAATATTTGCCTGCATCCAATATGACCGTATGAGCAACAACCGTAGGCGTCGTAAAGTCTGCTGTGGTGCCACTGGTGATACTGGCTAAATTTTGAATGAGTGTACCAGATGCATCGCATAGATCAATAATTGTTGTATTATCGACAAGAATGCTCATATCGATGGTTACAATGGTGGAATCCTCACAAACACAGAAACAATTTTCTAAAGTATAAGGAGGATTTGGCTCCGGGTTGTCTGCTTCCAAATCAGGAAATGGATAGGCTGAAATCCATTGGGAACCCAATTGGTTAGCCCATGCACTATTAGGGCTAATCACATAGGCTGGTGCGGGAACACTAGGTGTATAAGGCACGACCACCAAAGGCGTTGTAGTTAATTGCCAGGCGCTGGTTGCAGAACCTGGAAACAATAATACATCATTAATTGGGTCAAAACCCGTGCTAATATTCAAGACGTTGGTCCGACAAGTGTCCGGACAGCTTGCACAAGGCAAAACGTTAACCGTATCCTGACAAGTTGCCGTATTTCCGCATGCATCCGTAACCGTCCAGATTACATAATGTGTTCCCACAGGATAAATTCCTGATGCGTCATTGGTATTGTTGTAATTATTCACAATTACAGGTGTAACATCGCAATTATCCGAAGCCAGGGGAGCAGTTAATGTAACCGCGGCTTCACAAATTCCACTCTCAGAAATAGATCCTTGCAATGTGTCATTTCTCCCACAACCAACAATCGTCGGCAGTTCTGTATCATTTACAGTAATAAATTGCAAACACTGCGTACTCCTCCCGCATTCATCGGTTACGGTCCATGTTCGTTGAATTTGCTTTGGACAAGGACCTCCCGTTTCTTTATCATAATAAGACTGTGAATAGGCATTACATTCTTCAAGAACTAATGGATCTCCGGTAATATTTGGTGTAATGGCTGCGTTACAATCTACTGTAATGGGCGGAGGGCAAGATATCACCGGACCGTTGAGATCAGCCTGGACAATAGTTTGTTGGCAATGAATTACATTTCCACAAAAATCAGTAGCCGACCAGTCGCGAATGATTTCCTTATAACATAAGGTCATTTGTATGATGATATCCGTATAATTGATAACGGGATTGGGGTCAACAATATCAGTAGCTGTTGCGCTACCTGTAAATGCCGGCAAAATAGATTCGTCACAATCAACGGTAATGTTTGGTGGACAAACGATCGCAGGTGGATTGTGATCGGCTTGCGTGACGGTCACGTTTTTACAAAACTCACATTCGTTAGTTCCGTTTGAAACAGTCAGGCAAACCTGATAAGTTCCTGCTGCATTGTAATTGTGAGATGGATTGGGTTGAGTACTGCCGCATGGTGGAATGTCACCAAAATCCCAGCAATAACTCAGAATGCCTGGTAAATTTGTTGTTATATTAAACTGAACATTTCCACATTGATCTGTTTGAGTTGCGGAAATCTCGCCAATGCATTCAAAATTACAAATTTCTTTACTGCGGTATTGAATGGGACTACTTGTAAGTGAAGCAGGCTCGCGTAAAGTCTCGATAGAAGTTGTTGGTTGGGATATTACTGTACTCAAAGTCATTTTCAAAAAATTGCCGCCAACAGAATCCAAACCACAATCATCAATTCCGGAAACATGTGAAGCCAGATATCCGTCTTGCAGACCATATCCATCAGGAGTATTTAATCGACCATCCACATAGGCAAAATCATTTAATCCGCTGCGATACAAATTTCCCAATCCAAAATTATCGCCAACCAATGGGTACTTACCTTTATGTACTATAAGTGAAGAACCATTGTCTTCCCCTTGAAAAACTACAGGTTTAGAAGTGAATGCTATATATGACTCGCCAACAGCGTAAAATCCATTTGTTTGAACCGGAATAATCTGATGAACATTGGTTATAATGCTTGATTCATACATAAAATTATTAGCAGTTGTTGGAGAAATTTTGTATATTCTTCCTTTAGGCGGAAAACCAACAAATGTTCCTGCAACCAGATGTTCTCCTGAAGACGTACGTTGCACATCATGGATGAGAACATTCACCCCAAATCCTCTGCCCTGATTGGTCGGCATGCCTGCACCATTAATGACAACATAAGTTCCATTGTTTGCCAAGCGCCCGGACAAAGCAAACGTTCCGGCAACCGGATCGTAAACCGTAATTTTTGAATGAAATTCATCGTCTATATTCAAAGAACCTATTCTTTTTCTCCATCCGAAAAGGGAAGAACCCTGTGGATTCATGGTTGTCACGATGACATCGTCATCATTTCTGTTGTTCGTTCGATTGATGGAGCCCACTACCATATAACGGAAATCCTCCGTTACGTGCAAAGGATTGGTTACAATGCTGTTGTAGGATTCATTGATGCCGTAATCATAAGAATTCAAAAAAAGTACATTTCCATTGAGATCATAGGTGCCTACCATGACGTCTTTCGGCAATGAAGCATTAATATCTCTTGATCCAACCAGCAGCAGGTTTCCCGATGAATTTACCAAAAAGTCATTCCAGGAAGACGTATCGTTCACTACTTGCGTCCAGACCAAAGTCCCAGTTTCAGTAAACTTGCATAAACTGGCCTGCCCTTTATGGTCGCCTATGACATAATAATGATTTTGATGGTACAATACTTTTTTGAAAGTATTTGATTGCGCATCCCCTGCAAGAAGCTGAAAAGTAGATGGTGCGGGTAAAACATTTTCAGTATAAGCGCAACCATTCGTTGCATTGGAGATTTTTGATTCCTGTTGATCGGTCGAAGTTAAGAACCATCCATGCAGGAAAATGAATAAAAGGACAAAGGTTTTCATATTAGATTGGTTTGTGTGGTGAATGTATTTTTAATTATGATTCAACGTTTTATTAACTTCCCCCTGAAGCGGTATGATTTCCCGTACATGCCAATTGCCTTATATAATAAGCCTTTATCATATTAATGCTTTGATCATGTTGCTTCTACAGATGATGTAGGTCCTCAACGGGAAAACGTTACCCCAAACCGGGAAAAAATATTACCTAAAGAATCACAGGTATGTTTCCCGCGGCAAACCCTGGATAACAATTTCTCCCCAAGGACGGATATTATACCTTCTGCCTCTGGCGGGATTGTTCGACATTCAATTTTAATTTATCCACCTGCCGGAGGATTGTAAAAATTGTGTTTCACTAATTGATCTCTGGAGACAAAGTAAAAACTCAAGCAAGATTGAAAATTGCTCTTGTGATGCGAATAAAATCTGGTTTGGCTTTTTAGGCGTTTGGTAAGTGGCGGTGAGTCTCATATTTATTGATGCGACAGACCATCGAAATCATTTCCCTGATTTCAGGAATTTGAATGCAAACATGGACTATAATTACACACTAGAGGAACCAGATGAACTGCGTGCAATGATTGCGGACTCAAATCTCCTGTAGATGTTTTAAAAAGGAATCCCTGCGGCTTTGTGCCAAAGGGATCTCGGTACCACAATGGAGTTGAAGACAGTCGCCTTCCTTTTTAATAATGCGGGCTACATTACATACATTTACTAAATAGGAATGATGCACTCTGAAAAACAAAGCAGAATTCAATTCCTGTTCCATTTGCCGAAGAGATTTGCTCACCAATAACTTATGGCCGCTTTTGAGGTGGATCTGGCAATAAGATCTGGCTGCGCTGAGGTAGCTGATGGTATTTGCGTTGATGAATTCATATGAATTTTTTGTGGGTATAATCAATAATCGGCCTTTGGATCCAGTTATGCGGCCTCCATTCTTTCTCATCGTTTTTTATTTTCGCTTCAATTCCCTGGTATAATTAATTCATTCAACCCTGATTCTGATCGGGCTGATTTCCAATTCAATCCTATTCTGGCCATTGTATTCTTAAAGTCAAATATATTTGCTTAAATCAACCAGCTTCTTATCACTTTCCCAAATGCGTGTTTTGCTTTCCCGGGACCTGGGTTCGGTTTAGCGTATTTGGAAATGTAGATATTCTATAATGAGATGTGGGGGGAAGTGGAGTAAATGTTACCCAACCCAATGAAATAATGAGCTACCCATAAAACTATAACAAACAATAAATTTTTACTATATATATTCTTGTTTCTCAATTTGGATGCAAAAATATATTTTACAATTAACGCTCCATATGATCATCAATAGGCATAGCACAGCCATTACATAAGCAATTACATTCGTCTCTATTCGTAGTGATGGGCCTTAATTTTCGAATCAGAATTGTTGAGTTATTTCTAGTTGTATCCAATAAATAGGGATCGATATATTTAATGATTGGGAATGGGATGCCATCAAATTGAGTGATGGGTTGTGTTGGTTGCAAACTTACCAAATTATAATCCGAAGGATTTCCTCTTAATTCAACGCAAAATTCAAAATTCCCATATTGGGATGGATTTGTAATTGTAAGATCTGTTCCCTGTTTTGCCAAAGTTGAAGACCTGCCCGCCGTACTGAAAATAAATTTAAGATGATTGCCAAGAATCTCCATTGAAGTGTATGGTGTGAAATTATTATGACCCTGATCACCTCCATAATTCCACTTGCCAAATTTCGCGGTCTCTGTTTTCACAATTTCTGGCATTTGTAAATTAACAGTGACAAAATCAACATTATCTATTCCATCATTAAAGAACTGTACAAAATACTTCACAAAATATCTGTCCTTGCAAAAAGGAAAAAGCCAATGATTTTTTTGTTTGTAGATGCATTCAACTCGTATAAAATTAGGATCATGAATATCTCTGAGAGTTTCCTCAATAAATCCAAGTTGGTTTCCATTATCACAGACTAACTCAATTTTTAATTTAGCCCCTATAAGGCAAGGATCATAAGTCGAATCAATTTTAAAATTCAAGAAGTGATAAGCATTACTACCTGGTGAATTAATTCCAGTAATTTCAGTAACAAAATTATTATTTATTGCTGCAGTCATCGCTGTTGGATCATTGAATGACCAATTCATTGAGGCAGCATTTTGAAAAATATGACTTAGGTAAACGATATTCCTTGGCATGCAACCTACAATTACAGGTTGAACCTGATGGATAACTAGTTTTAATGGCCAGCTACATCCATCCTCTCTTTTGATATCATTTGGAATGATCACTGTAAAATCTTTTCCTCTTACAAAATTATGATTTATTGATAATATGTCCGTATATGAATACGTATTTAAATCAACACATGGTGAGTATGGTTCCTCGCAAACAATACTGCTTTCAACTGAAATATTCTGAGGAGGATCATCCTCCTCGTAAATATTTGTGAAATATAAATATTGCGGGGCCATGGCATTAGAATAGCTAAAAGTATTTTGATTATAGCTCAAGCCTCTGGTATTAATATAATGACGGTTATCAAAAATGATAAACAAATCATTCTTTGGTGTCCCATCTTCATGGGGAACACCTGGTGTTGAAGCCCCATTGATTGAAAAATTACTTGTTACATCATTATCCGAGTATGCATATCCTCCTCCGATTGCAGATCCTGTAATACGACCTTTTTTATTTAAAATATACCACTGATGATCATGCTGCTGTGCTGAAACTAAATTTACAAAATAAAATAGAATAATTAATATTCGCATGGATAAATATTTTTTTTTACAGTTGGCCTGCATTCTGTTAATTAAATTTTGAAACTTCGTTCTATTTGCTTTTTTCTTTTTGCTTTACTTTAACACGTCTTTGACAATCATCACCTTTATACCAACTTGGAGCACAGGCACACATGGTGTTTATCTTCCTTTTATTTCGTTTGTTAATTTTTTCAACTGGAATGTTAAGGTCTAGCATTTTATCAAACGTTTGCTTCTTACTATCAAATGTAACATGCCCATCCAATGGTATGAGCCTTACTGCATTGGATTCTGGATTTCCTTTCAATTCAACGCGAAAATCAATACCTCCTTTAGCATATAAATTGAAATTTTCACTGAGACTGTCATGGGGTATTAAAAAGCCCCTTTTAAAAAGAAATTCAATTGTTTGCCCTTGTCTTCTTCTTACTACAAATGTATCTGCTTGCGGTCTATAGCCACGCCTTGCTCCAAATCTATAGGCAAATACATCAACAGAATTTGCATTGATATTATTTGGCATTTTTAATGTAACTTTTACCGAATCCACAACAGAATTTCCACTATTTTGAAATTGAGCCCTGTACACACCAATATACCTATCCCTGCGTTTATGTACAGCTTTGTGATGATAAATACACATGAGCTTGATTAAATTGGGATCATGGCCAGCTCTTATCGTATCACTAATTGCTTGAACAGTAGACCCGTTGTTGCATACCAATTGAATTTCCGATTTAGAACCTAAATAATTCGTTGGGAGGTCCTCTTTAATCCGTAAATTAATAAAATGGTTTGAAGAGCTAATGGGAATATTAGAAATGGACCCTTGTAAAAAACTAGCCCCCGGTAATGGCTGAAAAGAAGCGCTGCTGAAGTTATTAAATACTTTAGAGTCCGTAAAAACTACAGGATCATAAGTAATATTAAAATAGCCATTGCCACAACTTTGCGTTGCTGCAGCTGGTATGATTAAGACTACATCTTTTCCGCTTACAAAATCGTGATTTAATTGCATTGTATTAGACTGGGTAGTTTCAAACTCTAATAGCCGGCCACCGGAAGGACTATTAATTCTAATCGATTCGGGCGGATCATCCTCCTCATAAATATTTGTGAGATACAAATACTTTATGTTTTTGGCGGATTTAATCTTGTACATTCTTTCATTACTCGAAGCATCGGGCCACACACTTCCCTTATTAATATTTCTTGTATTATAAAAAGTCCCGTCTTCATAAATCACAAAGAAATCATTCCTTGGAACAAAACTATTTACTAGTTGGATTGGATAATCTACACTATCAATACCAAAAATATCATTATTGCAGAAAGTTGATAGTTGTTGTGAATAAACATTTGATTTGGTGTTCAGGTTATAACCTGTTTTTGCCATACTGTCTAAAACTAACCACTGATGGTCATAAGATTGTGATTTAACACTAATAACTACTAAAAAATAATAGAAAACAACTAAAATTCGCATATGCTAAGATTTAAATTTATCTTATTCTAAAAAAATCTAAACTCTTCCAACAAAACCTGATAACATAATCCAATATGATTTATCCATTAATAATAATCTTCCCCATACCCCACAAACCCAGCCCAGTAATAGGGATGTTTTTTTTCAAATCCAGCTTGCTTCCAATAATGTACTTTAGCTTCGTTGAGAGCAGCAGAAATTGATAAACCGGCTTTCAGGTTCTGGTAAAAGCGAATCATGACCGCGGCGGTAGACTTATCGTTGACTGCCCACAAAGACATGATTACCGATGCGGCTCCGGCTTCGCGAAATGTTTTTCCAAGACTGCGCAATCCTTCTCCGTATTCCCATTCCCCCAAACCCGTTTCGCAGGCACTTAAGACCACCATGTCCCAGGGTTGGTAATAACCACTCAACAATTCCAATTCCAGGCGATTGTTCGCTCCGGGTAGCACTAAATAAGCTTCCGGGCCTTCTGCCTTTGCATGGCCGGAATAATGGATCTTCGTCGCTTTGCGCATACCATTTAGCAATGTGTTAATATCCGAACTTGTGTCAACGATGACTCCGTTCCGATACAATTGCTGAAGTCCACTTACTTCTTCTTGTGTATAGCTCAAGGCATAAGCGTTACCACGACTGGCTAATAAATTTTCTACGAGATGTGCAGGATCGGGAGGTATTGGATACTGGGGATGTATGACGTAAATCGCATCATTGGCGGTTTTCTTCTTCGGTAATACTGCTTCCCGGTAGCTGAATGCATAATCCAAGATACAGTCTTCCATCAGGTAACGTCCAGCAGGTTGCAACAAGGCGTCAAAGGGAATCAATTGAATTTCCGCATCAGCAATGATTTTGATATTTTTTGGAATTGACCGGACTTCTTTTGGCATAAGATAGAGAAACAATTCCCTAAGCACCGTCTGGTATTCTGTGTTGTTGGGTTCCCTGCAACAAGAAAACCATTGCCTGAGCAAACTATCCAAAGTAGCATAAGGCCCCAGTGATTCAAAATAGAGGCTGCCGTTCAAAGAGGCAAAAACATATACTTTATTCCGGTCGGTGTGATACTCCAAATAATGCTCCGGCTGAACAATTTGAATTTCACAGTTTGATCGACTTCCTAAATAATGTTGCTTAACCCGGTTGCATTTCACCAATTCATTGAACACGAACCCTTCTTCATAACCTGGATTACGACGATTCAGCTTGAGCCTGATTTCATATTCCTGCCAGGCTCTGAAATTTTTCCTTCGAACATCTGTTAGTTTTTCAAATGCGCACGCTCGCTGTGCTTTTTCCTGCTGTAACAGCCCTTTAGATGCGTCTAAAAACAATCGCGCATATTCCATGATGGTTTGCCGGTCTCCACCTGTTTTTTTCCATTCCGCCAATTGCGCAATGGCCCGATCTACCAACTTCCTATTGTATGAAATGATGGTCAGTTTGCTGTTGTCGGACAATAATTCATTCCTGATTTGCCCGTATCCGAAGATAGACCAATAACAATAACGTATGGATTGCTCCAACCAAGCTTCACAAGGCTCCAGTTGATGTAGCTTCGTAAAATACGATGAACTGATTTCAAACAACTCTGAATAGGTATTGTCATCCAATGTCGTGTCGGGTAATTGCCGGAATTCCAAACTTGTGACTTCCGGCCAATAATAATTCATGGCTTCCACCAAACGCCTCTTGCATTGCTCCAGATTTCCCTGGTCGAGATACATTCTGGCCCAACTGATATTGCATTTTATATAATCCCGGTCTTTGTCTTCAATAAAATAATTTTGTGCCTCTTCAAAATATTTCTCAGACAGTTTCCAAAATTTAATTTTATGGTTATACTTTGCCAGTACTGTGCAGAGCATGAAATGATTCTCTTTTTCTTTATCTAATGTAGTCTGTTTGAATATTTTCTGCCCTTCACGAATGAAATGATTTGCCATACCTAGCGAATCTTCATCGAGGTAATTTGAAGCCAATTCCATGGCATTTGCAAACATTCCTTGTCCATGATTGATTTTTTTTGCCAGATTAAATCCTTTCAATGCATACTGCTTAGATCTGCTCAAATCCCCTTTACTGGCGTACAACCTGGCGATGTTGGTGTAGTTCCTCGTCAAACTATCAAAAAAATTTTGATGTTCCAAGGCTTCGGCAGTCAGCTGATGAAAATATAATGATTCATCCAATTCATCTTTCCTGTTGTAAATATTTCCCAACTCATTCTCAACGTACCAACACCAGCGGTCAAGACAAAATTTATCAGAGACATAAGCGTGTGCTTTAAGAAAAGTCTGAAGTGCCTGTTCCCATTTATTTAAATTTCTGAAACGATTGCCTAAATACATATGTGCCCTCCTCATTAAGGAATCCGGGGCCTTGCTTTGTTCCATCCAAAACAAAGAATGCAGGGCCTCCTTATGCATCCTGTCATCAAAAACAGAATCGGGGATTCCTTTCCAAATTTTATTGAGTTTCGAAACATATGCTAACCATGCTCCTGAATCTCGAAGGGCACACAGCGCATCGAAATTGGCCGGGGTGTATTGAGATTTTAAAGTCATACTGAAAAGTATACCCATTACGATTGGGGCCAATTTGGAAAATGGGGGCACGTTGCGGTTATCTGGTTCAAATTTAACAATTATTTGAAGTTTGTGCAATATTTTCTCCGGACTTTTGTCATTGGGGTAACTTATTCTATTTTTGATTTCACATTGCATATAGTAAAGCGTGAGTCTTGAAGAAATCATCGAGGGTATCCGTGGCACGGAACGTCAACGTGCCCATGTGGTAAAGGTTTTATATCAGGACCATACTTTATTTGAATCGATCCGGATCTATATACAGGGACATTACGGCACGGAAGAGGATGTGCAGGTGGTCTTTGATGACATGATCGTTCAACTCATTAAAACGGTGTTTACCAATCGTGATTTTACCATCCAGGGCCCCATAAATGCATATTTGATGGGAATTGCCAAACATCTTTGGTATGCCGAAAGCCGAAAAAGAATGAACCGAATACCCACTGCCTCGCTTGAAAATTTCGATCCATTAGAGGATGAAGCTACACCCGAACAATCCTTGATGAACCGGGAAAGGGCAAAAACTCTAAACAGCATTTTATCTTCCATTGGTAAAAATTGCAGGGAGGTGCTCATGTTCTGGGCAAATGGCTATCGCATGGATGAAATTGCCCAGCGCTTGGGCTATCAAAGCGAAGGAATGGCCCGAAAGAAAAAAAGCATCTGCCTCAAAGAATTGTTGCTCCTTGTTGAATCTAATCCACAATTAAAGTCTGAACTCAATTGATGTACGATCCTTACGAACATATTGAAGAATATTTAAAACAAACTTTGAACGAAGAAGAATTCCGGCGTTTTGAAGAATACTTGTCGAAAGATCCAGGTTTACAAACTGCCATTTCTAATTTTCCTCATGCGCAAAAATTAGCGCAATCACTGATTGAAATAGAAACTCGGAATCAACTGCAAATGCTCAGAAAATCATCAGATGGTTCCCCTATAAAGTGGTATATCCTCCTGGCTTTATTATTATTGTCCATCTTAACATCCATTTGGTATATGAAAGAAAAAAACAAAATGGATGAACCCGAACCGCCTGATCAAATATTTGCTGCCTTGTATGAAGCTCCTGCCCATCAAAGCAACAGAAATGCTTCCGACCTCCGTAATCTGCTGGATTCCGCCATCTATTATTTTGATTTGCAACAAGATCAAAACAGTTACCACTTATTCTCCAGAATCTTGTCCAAAGACAGCCTTCATGTTCAAGCCAATCGATATTTAGGTCATTTGGAACTAAAGAAAAAGAATTATAAAGAAGCGTATGATTATTTTCAGCGAGTCTATTCAATAAATGAGGAACCTTTTGCATCAGAAGCCTTGTACTTGCTCAGCGTGATCGCCTTTTTTGAAAACGATTTGGAAAATGCCCGCTCATTATTCAATCAGCTAAAATCAAGAAGCTACCTTCCCGGACAAAATAAAATGGAATTGATGGAGAAATTATTGAAATAATGAACCTGGAAATGAACACCCTAGAGTGGCTTTAATCAACTGCAGGCAATTTTAATTTTCACTTAAAGCGTTTTTCCAATCGCGGCCCCACAAAAATGACCCAGGTCGAAAAATCTTCACTAAAATCCACAAAGCGATGTTCTTCATAAGCCGGTACAAAGAAAAAATCACCCGGCCCGAAGCTTTGCGTTTTTCCGGAATGCTCAAAATTCCCACTTCCCTGCAGGATGATGTATATTTCATCCCGGTCATGGGGTGTTTGATGATCCCGATCTATTGGTCGGTAAATTTCCACTGAAAACGAGTCTTTTTTTAATAATTCGAGGAACAATTGCCGGCTCTCTTTCAATGCAGCCAAGGCTTCATTTGCGGAAATTTTCATGTTAATGAAGTTTTTTTTGTAATGAATGATTTGCAATTCAGCAGGTCCATCAAATGTTTGTATTTAATGTTCCATATTCCCCATCCTCAAATACACCGGAAACCAAAGTGTTCTCTTTTCTCCGTCCGGCCAATATTTTTGTAATGCTCTCTTGAAGCGTTCTATTGGAGAATTTTCATTATTTTTTTCTTGCGGATTTATTTGATAATAAGATCCCCATGCACTCCAGGAATTCAAATACCCTAACAACTGTTCGTGATTCCATTCAACTTCCATCCTGAATTCTGCCTTGAGCTGGCCACCAAACGGAAACGGAATGGTCTGCAGTTTGTCTTCTATGTACTTTCGTTCAGAAGCCCAATAGGGCCCTAAAACATCCTGATATAAATACCCTATTTGCTCATCTATAGCATCATTAACGCGAATGTTTTCATAAACCCAGATGGCAATAACTCCTCCCGGCTTTAAGACGCGTAGTACCTGTTTATAAAACTTTTCAAAATCAAACCAATGAATGGCCTGAGCGACCGTCACCAGATCAAAACTTTGATCAGCTGCACTGCATTCTTCTCCGGTTTCACATTTGTATTTAATATTATCCAATTTTGCGGCGTAACTGAGTTGTTCTTTGCTCAGGTCTGTTGCATAAACCTCTTTGAATTTGTGTGCAAGCTGCTGCGCCACCTGACCGTTGCCGGTTCCACAATCCCAACAAGCCTCAAATTGTTTACAGCGCTTATAAATAAAGGGGACTTCTATTTATTAAAAAAGTTCGTTTCATTTGTTCAAATGATATTCATTTAAACTTCAAAGGCTACAATGGAGCTTTTGCAAGCAAGGTTTTTCAACAATTTCGATTCGGTTTTCAACAATTTCGTGAATTTATTTGTGATTTTTCAGTTCCGGGCACACTATGCCCATGCTACTTTTCTTTTTAGTTGGATAATCCAGAATAAATTATATGTTATGTTTGTCAGTCCAATTTGAAAAGAAGATCTTACTTTACCTATGCATCGTAATTTCATTTTTCCAAACATCGTGGTGATACAACCAAATACATGTTCAACTCGTGCACGTGTTCTTGATAAGTTCGTATTTCTGTCTTGCTCCCTGTCGTTTAATGGACGGTTTCTTCTTCCTTTCTGATTTATACAAGGTATCATCCCTTTCTTCCGGATTCGTTCTCGGAAATCCCAGCTTGCCGAATCTCCATATAAGCGTTTTCCTTTATCCCGTTTTTCTATCAATACATCCGTCATTTCACCATCATAAACATTCGCAGGGGTTATTTCATAGTTGGTAATCAGTTTGGTGTTTTTATCGATCTTCACATGATCTTTATAGCCGTAGGCTTTGCGATTATGGTGCTTTACCCAGCGGGCATCGGAATCTTTTTGTCTTCCAATATTTGGGTTGTCCTCCCATTCTTGTGGTATTTGCCCATTCTTTATTAAGTCATTATCCTCTTTACTATTGCGGTTAATTTCGCTTTCTACAATATGAGCATCTACAATACTACCCTTATTTATTATTACCCTATTCTGGTGTAATAGTTGATCCAGTTTTTTGAATAACCTTTTATCCGCCTTCTTTAAACTCAATTCATTCTTGAACGACCAGATTGTTCTTGCGTCAGGAATCTGATCCGTTCCTCGTATTCCTAAAAATAATTTAAAACTTGTCCGGTCTGCTATTTGGAATTCCATTGATTCATCACTTAAATCATATATTCTTTGAACAATTAATAACTTGAACATCATCACTACATCATAAGATGGCCTGCCGGGACCTTCTCCCGTTCTTTTAACAATTTTTTCCAGCTCCTTTCGAAAATATTCAAATCTGATGTAATCGTTAAGCTTAGCTAATGGATCTTTATCAAAAGAACGAAGTTTTTCAACAAGCGCATCCCACTCAAATAGCTCAAGTTGTTGCTTTGGTGTAATGATTTTGGCCATATAGAATTTTTCCCAAAAGATAGGTATTTTTATGAATATTTAGAAGTCCCCTAAATTCAAAAAGCTGCAAGGGATAATGCGGTCTGTACCTGGAATAAATTGCTGCACTGATACTGAATAAATCTTTGGAATTCATATCACTTTCTATAATATCTTCCTCCTTTTAAACCAGAAATAGATGACAATTACCACTGTGGCCATCAAACCCAGGGATAAAAAGTAACCTTTTGGCCACTTCAATTCAGGCATATTATCAAAATTCATTCCGTACACACCTACAATAAATGTAAGCGGAAGAAAAAATGCAGAAAAAACCGTAAGTAGTTTCATCACATCATTGCTTCGCTGGGTCGTAATCGATAAATAAGTATTTAAAAGGTTGAGCGAATCGTCCATGATCTCGTCATAAGTGAGAATTGAATGCGTGAGTTTGTCGCGGATGTCCTGAAGTCTGGTCTGGTAGGATTGTTTTATATCAAATTGGTTGAGTACGTTTTGAGTAAGTATTAATAACTTTCTTCCAATGCGGGCCTTGATTTTTTGAAAATACAAATCTTCCAGTGAAATCTGTGAAGATTTCTTCAAAAATAAAGTCCTTTCAAACTGGTCAATGCGATCAGCCTGATTTTTTAAAGGAGCATCAAATGAATGAACCATTTCAAAAGCAATATCAAGAAATAGTTCCTGTGGATGCTGATAGTCGGGTTTTTCAATACTTAAAAATGAAAACTCTTTTCTATGAATGGTTATCAATAAATCTTCCTTTAAGAAAAAAGCAATTTTATTGGAGATTTCACTGTGCTTTGTAATCCGGTCGCCAGCCAATGCCGTAAAAGACCTCAAAATGATAAATGTATATTTTTCAAGCTTTTCCAATTTAGGCAAATGCCCGTGCTGCAGGCTATCGTTCACGAGGTTTATATCCAGTAAAAACTCCGAAGCAAGCTCTTTTAACTCTGGTTTTCCGGGATTTACAAAGTCTATCCATTTAAACGAAGAAAAAGTTTTCTCTTTTCTAGCCGACATCCTTTCTCGATTTCTTAAAATCCAAAGTTAGTTAATTGTAAAAAAAAATTCAGCTTTTCGTTTATAGAAACTCTCTGCGCTCTTTGCGAAAAACTCCGCGTTCTCTGCGGTTAAACACGGGACATCATATTCTACTCAGCTCTCTTTAATGAAAATGTACATTTTTTCAACCGCAAAGGAGGATGAGAAGGCGCAGAGGGCGCCGGGAATCTTGGGTTAACTTCATATCCCTTCTTTGAAAATTAAGCTTTTCGTTTATAGAAACTCTTTGCGCTCTTTGCGAAAAACTTAGCGTTCTCTGCGGTTAAACACGAGACATCTTATTCTACTCAGCTCTCATTTATGAAATTAGCTTAGTCTGCAAACTTTAATCTCAAGCTGTTTAGAACCACACTGATGCTGCTTAATGCCATAGCCAATCCGGCCATCATCGGATTTAACCAGATCCCAAACCAGGGAAACAACAATCCTGCAGCAAGCGGTATTCCCAGAAAATTATAAAAAAATGCCCAAAACATATTCTGACGAATGGTCTGAAGGGTGCGCCGCGAAATTTTCAAGGCTTGAGGAATTTTTGAAAGATCAGAAGAGATCAGGACCAGATCTGCTGTTTCTTTCGCGATATCGGCTCCCAAACCCATTGCTATACCTACATCGGCCTGTGCAAGCGCAGGACTGTCGTTGACTCCATCGCCAATCATAGCAACCACGTGACCTGCCTTTTGCTGAGCTTTGACAAAATCAAGTTTATCCATAGGACTTAACTCCGCTTTCCAATGATCTATTCCAGCCTCCTCAGCTATTTTTTGCGCCACAGATTTCTTGTCTCCGGTTAGCATCCAAACAGCTAAATTCTCTTTTTTAAATGCATCCATTAAGCCGGGTATACCTTCTTTGATTTCATCCTGCAAACAGAAAACAGCCAGTACCTGTTCCCGATTAAAAAAATAGATCTGACTTTCCGTAGATTGGCTTGCTTCCCGATCAAAATCAAATAGGAAATCGGCTTGCTTGTTAATTTCTTTTTTCAGAAAATTTTGACTCCCTAAAAAATATTCTTTACCCTCAAAAACAGCAGCAATACCTAAACCCGAATGGTTGGTGAAGGCTTCCGGTTGAATATTGGTGCCCCAATTAAATTCATCAAGCAGGGATTTTGCGAACGGATGTCCAGATCGTTCTGCCATACCCTGCAATATATCCACGCGATGCAAGCCATCTGTCAACCAACTAACTTTCGTTAGTTTTGCGCTTCCACGCGTAATGGTTCCGGTCTTGTCGAAGACCAGCGTATCGACTTTTTGAATTTGTTCCAGGCTTTTAGCATCCCTGATCAGTATTCCGAGTTGTGCCGCTTTTCCCATACCCACAACCACAGCCGTAGGTGTAGCCAAACCCAGGGCACACGGACAAGCGACTATGAGCACCGTTACAAATGCCAGAATTCCGTTTTGCAATCCATTTTCAGAATCCAAAAAATACCAACATAAAAAAGCAAAGCTCGCCATCGCGATCACGACCGGTACAAAAATACCGGCAATGCGATCTGCGAATTGCTGTACATGGGCCTTGGAAGCCTGAGCCTTTTGTACCCATTCAATCATTTGAGCCAAACGGGTTTCCATTCCAACGTTTTTTGCACGATATTCCAAACTCCCATCCAGGTTGGAAGTACCTGCAGTTAGCCAATCGCCCTCTTGTTTGAATACAGGAACGGATTCTCCAGTCATCATAATTTCATCGACATTTGATTGACCGGACTCCACCATTCCATCTACTGCTATTCTGTCTCCCGGACGCGCTACCAATAAATCGCCGGGGATGACTGATGTACTTTTAATCTCGAAAAAATCTCCATTTTCGCCTTTGCGAATGACTTTTGGTGGATGTAGCTCCATCAGTTTACGCAAAGCAGATCCCGTTTTAAATTTGGTCTTTTCTTCCAGCCATTTTCCAAGCAATAAAAAAGCAATGACCACCGCTGCCGATTCAAAATAGACCGGAACGAATCCCATAGCATTTTCCTGATGGCCTTCAGAAAATAAATAGAAAAGACTTGTAAAATAGGCAACAAGAGAACTTAAAGAAACCAAAGTATCCATACTGACACTTCCGTGCCTGGCCAGGCTCCATGCTCTCAAAAAGTAATCCCGACCCCAATAAAAAATAACAGGAGTGGAAAGCAACCACAGGCACCAGGGTGTAAATTTCCAGTGCATATGAAACATTCCCAGCCAAATAACAGGTATACAAATCAACAATGCCCAAACTGCCTTTATTTTGCGTTGATTCACCAATTCAGATTCGTCCTGCTGATTAATAAAGTTTGTACTTATGGATGGTATGGGTTTCAGAGCATACGAGTATTCAGAAATTATTTTTTCCAGCGCTTCTGAACTTATTTTATTTTCCAGAAAACTCAATTGCAAAACAGCATTTGCAAAATTGACGGCTGCGCTTACAACACCCGTTTGTTTTTTGAGAATTTTTTCAATATTCAATGCGCAATTTGCACACGACATTCCTTTTACCCGGTACAGCTTATGTACCCAAGGAATCGCAAATCCTTCATCTTGTAATTTTTGAATTATGGTCGGCAATATTTCTTGCAGCCTTTCTGATCTGAGATGAATTCCATCTTTGAACAATTCATATTCCAGATGGTCGGTATAATCACTAAAGATGTTTTCAAAATAAGCAAGAGTGGGATTGTTTATCTTTGAAAAACTCCATTGAATTTCTATTTGATCCATTTCCAATGTTGCAAAGTATGCAATTAACTTTAGAATTATTCTATAAAACAATCGAGTCCAAACCTTGTTCAGAGAAATCACCCTGCAACTATTTGCGGATCTGAATGAAGCTTAATCTGAATTGCACTAAAAAAGAATAGCGAGACTACTTATTCATCTCGCTATTTCGGATATATATATGGGAATTAGAGAAAAAGCAATTATAAATTCGCCTTAAGTGCTTTTGTCCTTTTTGTTTACAACAAATTTACAAATCTTATTAATATTTGCATGTGTTTTTAGATAAATAATTTATGCTTCTCCGGCTTCAACTCCTTCTTCAACCTTAACTAATTTGCCTGTGGCCAGTTTCGCTTTGATTTTTTCTTCGATTTGGGTGGAAAGCTCCGGATTGTCTTCCAAAAACTGCTTGGCTGCGTCCCTTCCCTGTGCAATTTTGGTCCCTTCGTAGCTAAACCAGGAACCGCTTTTCTGGATGACATTCAAATCAGATCCCAAATCTACAATTTCGCCTGACTTTGAAATTCCTTCTCCATAAGTAATGTCAAACTCCGCTACTCTGAAAGGAGGGGCAAGTTTATTTTTCACGACCTTTACTTTAACGCGGTTACCCACAATGTTTCCATCCTTATCTTTTATGGCATTGCTGGTTCTTCTGATATCCAGACGAATGCTGGCATAAAATTTCAAAGCATTTCCTCCTGTAGTAGTTTCAGGGTTACCAAACATAACTCCGATCTTTTCTCTCAGCTGGTTTATAAAAATACAGCAACAGCCTGTGCGACCTATAGTTCCCGTCAGTTTTCGCAGGGCCTGGCTCATGAGCCTTGCCTGTAAGCCCATTTTGGATTCGCCCATTTCTCCTTCGATCTCACTTTTAGGAACGAGCGCGGCTACTGAATCGATAACGATGATGTCAATAGCACCCGAGCGTATCAAATTTTCGGCAATTTCCAATGCTTGCTCGCCATTGTCGGGCTGGGAGATTAAAAGATCTTCGGTTTTTACACCCAGTGCTTCTGCATAACTCCGGTCAAAAGCATGTTCGGCATCGATAAATGCTGCAATGCCTCCTTTTTTCTGACATTCTGAAATGGCATGGATGGCCAATGTAGTTTTACCAGAACTTTCAGGTCCATATATTTCAACAACTCTTCCGCGAGGTAATCCTCCAATTCCGAGGGCAATATCCAATCCGAGAGAACCCGTGGAAATAGAATCAACCAAATCCAACATGGGTTTATCGCCCAATTTCATGATGCTCCCCTTCCCATATGTTTTCTCAAGCCTGTCTACCGTCAGTGCCAGGGCTTTTAACTTTTCTTCTCTTTCTTTAGACATATTAAATTAATTTATATAAGTGCAAAATTAATGTATTAAATGAATTCGTATGTATAAATATCCTGTATCTAAAACTTTGGATTCTGTGTTTTTAAGCTAGGAAACCATCGGGGTAAACCCTGAAAATGCTCAGGGAAAACCCTGAATTTTGGGCTTTTTTCTTGGATTTACCGAATTTTCGTTATACTCTTGTTTAAGATTTTCATGGGATTAGAGTTAAAGTTTGGATTCCAAAATCCGGTGTTCACCGAAAACCGACTTTTTTTGGAAACGTATTCATGAGATTTTTTCAAGGGATTATGAACCGCCCCTTCCCAACCAGGGGCGGTTTTTTATTATAATCCCAAATTAACCAATTCCTTCTGGGCATTTGAAATATTCCCTCTATTTCTTGAAAAAATTTTTATAATTCTTAATCCTGCTTTGGTTAAGTTCCGCTTTAAAAAATCACCTGTTTCGTCGGAAGCCCTGTTGCAATCGATCTTCAATCTTGATACCCTGTTTCATTTTGCTGAAGAAAAACCTGTTACAATTTCATAAATTTTCCGACAGCCTGGAATTCATTTCCTTTTCCGGATACAAGCATATAATATCCCGGAGATAAATCCCGAATTTCAATTCTATTCTCCCTATCTACTTTGTTTATCTTCCTGATCTTGCGGCCCAACAGGTCGTGAATTTGAATCCAATCACATTCCATATCCGGAATACATTGAAACGAGATCTCGTCTGTTGCAGGATTAGGAAAAACAAGAAAACCACTTGCCTTCTCCGAATAATCTTCCTGATCGACAAATACCCGACAGGGACTAACCAGCTCATCGTGAATAAAATTAATGGCAATGGCATAAAGTGTATCAAAATTTCCCGGTGAAAATTCTTTCACAATGCGATATGTATACTCTTTCGGAAAATGTTCCCGGGTATATACCGGATCCAGATGAATATTGAAATGATTGGAAGATGTCAGACAACTGAATCGCTTTCCCGGAAAATCTATCCAAACATAAAAAGGATCAACCAATTCGGAATTATAATCGGGCGTTACATACGACTGGGAAAGACATTCCCTTGTGTTTAAAAAATCTAAACTATCCCATAGCATGGTCACAGGAAAATTTTTCGTTTTCATAAACAACAAAATTTTAGAACCATTATGGCAAATAGTTCCGGGATCGGGTATTCTGAACACTTCTTCGGCGTATGTGATAATTTTTTTACTTAAAATGCCTTTGGCCACAGAACCGGTAAGAATGCTATGATGCGCCGCTCTGACTTCGAATGCTTTATCAAAGGGATTTTGTAAATCTACTTCTCCGTATTTTGGATTATAAAACTCATTGGCAGAAGTATCAAATCCTATTTGCACCGTGTCGCGGTTTCCTGCAGCGTCGACAAAAGCGAGTTTTACCGAAAATAGAGGATCCATTTGGCCCCATGCAATACACACGATTGTACACAACAAAATGCTCATTGGAATTTTCATAGTTAAAGTTTTAAGAAGTTTTCATATGACACGTGAACCGGTCCTTTCAATCCAAGTACATAAGAACCTTGAGGGAGCCCAAATGCATTCAAATATAAATAATTTTGTCCGGATGATATGTTTACATTTTCATCCAAAACATAAACCGTTCCTGTTGCAAGATGGGTGGCTTCTATCCGAACACCAGACTCCCCATTTCCGTGTGTTATTTTTAAGATTAATTCTCCGGTAACCGGATTCCTGATAATCTCCAATTCATCAAAACCAATCACGCCACAATTTGGTGGATTCGTTATAAACTCATAATTGTACACATCATCGGAACATTCATTAAAGCTTGTCAGCTCTGCTACATAATTGGTCAGCGGTTTTAACAAAGTGTAATTTCCCGGGTATTGAGCATTGGTTTTAAAACAAAAGATTGTTGCTTCGCCATTTTTTATTCCGGAATCATATACCAATATGATGGAATTGGAAGACTGCTCATAAATCCGCAACCGGTATGAAGTTTCATCCCAGCTGCCCGAAAGTTGCAGGCATTCAACGCATTTTCCATCATTCACCAGATCTTCAGGAAGCTGATTGATAAAAGCACTGGCAGGAGGACATCCGCCGATTTTCTCAATTAAATCGCATCTGTTGTTATTGATATAGTTTAACATTTTTGTCAATTGACAAGTTGTCAATGCGGATTTGTTAGAGGAATAAGACATCACGTTATTATCTATGTTTTCAGCAAGGCAACAGGGACTGGGTGAACACGGATCCATTTCGTCACAGTCTCCAATACCATTCTTATTGCCATCGGCATAACCGGGTTCCCCGGGAAATACATTCGCAGATAGTTGTCCCCAGCAGGTAAGACCTTGTTCATTCAAATCTCTATTTTGGCTTGGTTCAATTTTTCCGTTACAGTTTTTATCCCAATCCGCCTTGATAATCGGTGTGTCATCACATCCATCCGAAACAAAACTGTGACCCAAACTCAGAATATGTCCAAGTTCGTGATATAAATTTCCAACGGTCCACCAAATATCGGGATTAAATCGCGAGGCAGAGCCTGTATTGTACCAGCTGGAACCAATTCCGGTAGCTCCTTGTGGTGAATGCGCTATATAAAAATTGATTTCATTGGAAGGATTGACTCCAAATTCATTATGGAGATTATAAATGTTCCCTTCGCCTTCTGCATTGGACTTACAATGGGTGTAAACTCCCTTTAATACAAATCTGAATGGCAGGCATGGGGCTGAACCTGAACTATCCTTTAGCTGCTTCTGGTTATGTTTAATCTCGTTGTTTAAAATTTTGATCATCCGTTCTGTGTTTTCATAAACTTTGTTCTGATCAAAGTTTTCCTGCTGGATCTTACCTTGACAATCGTCATTGACAAAATAATGAACATTGATTCGCAAATAGATCGGTATGCATTCATCCATAATTTCCTGAACATCAAAACATGGATCGGATGACCCCTTAGCATTTGAATTTTGCAGATCTGTCCAAGCACAATAGTATTCATATTGTTGCGAGTTTAATTGTGTGCACCATAATATGATTATGGCAACGAAGTACAGTGTGTGTCTCATAGAAAATTATTTTAGGTGTTAAGAAATAAAATCCAAGGTAGAATAAGCTGGATATCTGGCAAGAGCGAGTTATTGTTTGCCGGAAATGATTTATTGACAGGGGGGTGTTTGTTGATTAAACGGGGATGAGGTCCCTAATATTTTTTATTGCGTTCCCAGTAATTCTGTGCCTGAATTTCGTCCAGGATGTTTAAGTAGTTCCGGTAGCGGATGTCACTTATCGAACCTTCCTCCAACTCCCTTTTAACTGCACATCCCGGTTCGTCCCGGTGTGTACACTGCGAGCCAAACCGGCAATCCACCGAAGCTTTGAAAAATTCCCGGAAATTATGTGCAACATCCATGATCTCCAGATTATTGAAACCAAGCGTTTTTATTCCAGGCATGTCGATCAGAAAAGATTCGTCTTCAATCCTGAACATTTGCGCAAAAGTAGTGGTGTGCATGCCTTTACCAGACCATGAAGAAACTTCACTGGTTTTTAAAATCAAACCAGGTGCTAATGTATTGATCACTGATGATTTCCCTACTCCCGATTGCCCGGAAAACAAACTGATCTTTTGATGCAATCGCGATCGAAGTTCATCGATACCAAATCCCGTAGTTGCTGAAACCGCCAAAACATCATACCCAATTGACCCGTAAATGCGTTTTTGTTCTTCATAAATTTGCTTTTCAGCAACATCATACAAATCCCATTTGTTGAATACAATGATCACAGGAATGTTCTGGGGTTCTGTGGTCAATAGAAAACGATCGATGAATCCGGGTTTCAGTGGAGGTTCACAAATGCTGGTGATCAAAACAGCCTGATCGATATTGCAGGCAATTAAATGAATATGCAAACGCGATTTAGGCGACTGCCTTGCTATGTAATTGCTGCGGGGAAGTACCTGTTTAATAATTCCCTGTTTTTCATTCTCAAGTTCAAGTTCAACCAAATCGCCTACGGCTACCGGATTGGTCACATTTTCCTTGTCGAGTTTCATTCTTCCGGTGAGTCGGCAAGCTAACGAACGTTTGTTCGTATCGTCCCAAATGTCATACCAGCTCCCCGTTGAACGCATTACCCTTCCCTTCAGCATCAGGCCTTTGATTTTTTATCATGAAACGTCTGTTTAAGTTCGGCCAAAGAGCTGATCAATCCGGGAGCGGATTCCACCGCATTTCCTATTACGACCAGGTCGGCTCCGGCGTGAAAAGCTGTAGCTAATTGTTCGGCAGAACGCAGCCCCCCACCCACGATCAATGGAAGATCCCCTCTTTTAGAAACTGCCCTGATCATTTCCGGCGCGACCGGATTTACTGCACCACTGCCAGCTTCCAAATAAATACATTGAAAATTTAGCAGCTTTGAAGCCACTGCTGTGGCTACAGCAACTTCAACTTTATCATGGGGTATGGGTAAGGATTGACTTAAATAGGATGCTGTATTCGACTGTCCTCCATCAATCAACAGGTAAGCTGTTGCAATGACTTCTATATTGGATTCAGAAATTTTCATTGCTGCCTCAACCTGCTTGCCAATCAGATATTCAGCATTGCGGCTTGAAACCAGAGATAAAAATAAAAGTGCATCAGCTGCAAAATGGATCTGGAATTGGTTGCCCGGAAATAAGACAAGTGGAATTTCAGAACCAGATTTAATTTTTTCTATACAAAATTCAAATCGGTCTTCTGCTAATAAACTGCCACCGATAAAAAAATAATCGACTGCATGTTGATTTGAAAGATCAATGATTTGATCCAGGTTTTTCAACTTATTTCTGTCCGGATCAATAAGTATCGCCAGGCTTTTCTTTCCTTCGCGTTTTTTATGCAATATCTGTGAATATATACCCGGCATGATGTTGCAAAGCTAATCAAAACTTTCCCTGAGTGCGCTGAGGATATGGCCTTCAAATTCATAGTAATCGGAAACGCATTTTTCGTGGCCTGAATCGAGTTCCTTATGGTATTCTCCACCGGGATGGATATATCTGATCTTTCCATTTCTTCCAATCAGAAAACTCACGGAAGTAAATTCACGTGGTCCATTGTTGAGCCAGTATTTTTTTAAATGGGTCCAATCCTGGTCAATTGCAACCGGAAATTGAAAATGTTTTTCTGCAACATATTCCCGTATTTCTTCGGGATCACATTGACGCGGTTCAGGTTTTGGATGGTAGAGTCCGATCACCACCAGCCCAGAATCCCGGTATTGCCGATGCCATCCGTTCAAAGCATCTGCAGATTGCACACAAAATATACAACCATCGGTCCACCACCGGAGAAGTACTACATTGTTTTTTAAATCTTTCCATTGGAGATCCTGTGATTGCAACCAGGTCATTTTTGAAAATTCCGGAGGAGCCTCTCCAACTTTTGGTACGCTTTGCTTACATGCAAAAATTGAGAATGTTACAAAATAAAAGTATAAGGAAAATTTCATCAGTGTAAAACCAGAGCCTCGTCTTTGCCAAGGGCTTTGTAACGTCCTTTGGAAAACTTGCTGCCATTAAATTCAAGCTGTCCGCGTACCTGCTGCTTTTCTTCAGAATCCAGCTTTTCAAAATCAGCACATCGCCTCGAGCAACAGTGTTCGTATTTCTCAGCACAGGCAGGACATTGTATAAACAAAATATGACACTGATCATTTTTGCAATTGACATGTACATCGCAGAGGCTTCCGCATTGGTGGCATCTCGATATTATTTCATCGGAAATTCGTTCTCCCAGTCTTTCATCAAAAACAAAATTCTTGCCTTTGAATTTATTTTCCAGTTGCTGATTTTTTACTTGCCTTGCATATTCAATGATGCCTCCATTCAACTGGAATACGTTTTCATATCCCTTGTATTTTAAATATGCGCTTGCTTTTTCACAGCGGATTCCTCCTGTACAATACATCACCAGGTTTTTATTTTTATGTTCCCGGAGCATATCAGAAATTATAGGCAGCGATTCCCTGAATGTTACCACTTCGGGGCAAATGGCATTTTCAAAATGTCCGACTTCGCTTTCGTAATGATTTCGCATGTCGACTAAAACCGTGTCCTTGTTTGCAATGATTTCATTGAATTCTTGAGCATTGAGGTGGACGCCGCAATTGGAAGGGTCAAAGTCCGGATCTTCAATACCATCAGCAACAATTTTACGCCGAACCTTGATGATCAATTTAAAAAATGATTTTCCGTTGTCTTCAATGGCATAATTCAATCTGATCCCATTCAGAAAATCAATATCATTCATCACCGTCTTAAATGCATCCAGATTTGCATTGGGAACAGAAATCTGTGCATTGATGCCTTCTGTAGCTATATAAACGCGACCTAAAACTCCCAACAGTTCGTATCGGTCGTACAAATGGTTTCTGAAAAAATCAGGATTGAGCAGCCGGTGATATTTATAAAAAGAAATGGTCGTCCGCGCTTCCTTGCTTTCCCTCATCTTGCTGAGCAATTCCTCACGGTTGACTAAATTGTAAAGTCGAAGTGCCATATTATTTAATAAGAAACAACAAAGGGGATTGCTTTCCCATTGTCGGTAGTCAGAAAATACAATCCCGGCAGCCATCCTTCTGTGTGGATCTTATGTTGTATTCCGGAATTTTGAAATTGCATAATTTTTTCTCCGAAAACATTTTGAATTGCAACTTGAATTCCAGGATAACCATCCATTGTAACGATCACGAAATTCTTTGCCGGATTTGGGTACAAGCTTATTTCGTTATTCAAATTATTTTTTACATCTACAACGAGTAATGCCTTTTCAACTGCAGCCTTTGCATTTACAAATCCAAATCCATAGGTATTGTTGGGCACACTGGATCCGGTGGAAGGCCAGCAATCAAAATCAGCACTGAGGCGGGTAGCGGTTTCTTCAATGATTTGTTCGATCCGGTTAACCTGTCCTGCCAACAGAGGATTTGCGCTGATCATCAAGGCCACCAATCCGGCGACATGAGGGCCTGCCATGCTGGTACCGTTCCAGGAAGCAAAACTTCCATCGGGTAAAACAGACAATACATCTGAACCCGGTGCAACGACATTGGGTTTGACTCGGGTATTTTTATAATTGACGACGGGTCCGTTGCTGCTGAAATCACTGATCTTTAAATCTTGTCTGACTGAACCTACAGTAAAACTTTCTTCGTATATGGCCGGAATATGATTCAAAGTACTGCAATTGGCCCCATCGTTTCCAGCAGACACTACTACTACTATGCCTGCTTTCTTCAAATTTTCAACAACGCGTTCCATAATTGGAAAAGTTGAAGAGTCGCAACCTTCTTCCAGACTGCAGTACCAGCTGTTGTTGATGACGTGCGGAGCTTTCAGGGGATTGTGATTTTTTCCATCCAGATCATGCGGTGCCAAAAAGAATTCAAAACATTCGATATAAGTAGAAAGTGCTCCATTTCCTCTTTCCATATTTCTGCATCCTATCCATTTGGATTCGGGAGCAACGCCAAAAAGCTGATCGTCTGTATTTCCTACCATGGTGCCTACGGTATGCGTTCCATGTGAATGATCGTCGCAGGGTTCTTTGATACTGAGTCCGCAAGGATTATCGGGACTGCCGCTCAAAGGGCTGATGGTGTGAATAGCATCGTGCCAGTTGTAATTGTGATCGGTTTGTCCGTTTTCGAATCCGCGATATTTATCTTTAAGTCCGTTGACATCCCATTTCACACCGGTATCTTCTCCGGCTACAACGACGCCCTGCCCTTTGAATCCCATATCCCAAACCGCGGGAACATTCATTTGTTCGATACCCCAGGTTATTTCAGGGCCTCTTGGCTTTAAATTTATCGAGTTGTCGACAGTAGGGTATCTAAAGCTTTGTTGCGCATCGTAACTAATTTTGTCGATCTCAGACAAGGATTGCAAATAATTCAAAGCTTCGCGATCGATTTCAGCTGAAATGAGGTTTGCGATATAAAACGATCTAAAATTCAGATGGCGATTTGTTAAATAAGCAATGGTATTTTTCTGGCTGAATTCGGCAGTTTGTTTAAGCTTCGAATAAACATAATTTCCTTTCATTTCTTTGGTCCATTCTTCTTTCCATTCGTCCAGATTTGCCTGGCGTTTAAAAGAGATCAGTACCGGCCATTGTTCTCCCTGATTCATTTTTTCAGAAAGCATGGGGCTCAACTGCGCAGATAGATTTGTTAAAATCAATGAAAATAAAATGGTGCAATATTTCATATGGTTCTTCATTCTGATTTTAAGTACGTTTATATATATAAATTTTTTCATACGGTTTTGGTGAAGGTGGCGAAAATGCAGTCCATAGAATCAAAATCCAATAAAAAAATAAGGCATGATCTGTGTTCCCTAAATGCTTTGCAAATTTAGAGCGTTTTACAAAATAATAGTGCATCTTTTATAACGAATGGGGGACGAAATTGATTCCATTTTCCTGAGTTTTATGCGAAAAATGCTTAAGAATTCTGTCTCCTGATAAGCCTTTTGTGCTTTACTTTGTTGTATAGCTGCCATTATTGAAAATCAAAGATGCCAAAAGGAACCACAGACCGCAAAAAAGACCACATCGAACTTGCATTTGAGTCGCAAACAGAGGCCAGGCAGCTCGACCACCGCTTTTATTACGAACCGGCCTTAAGCGGGCACCCGCCATTTGAACAGGTCCTTCCCTTTCAGTTTGGCAACAAAACACTGTCGTATCCGATCTGGGTATCGAGCATGACCGGAGGCACGGAAAAGGCCCGGAAAATCAATGAAAACTTAGCACACGCCTGCAGGGAGTTTGGCCTGGGATTGGGGCTGGGTTCGTGCAGAAAACTGGTCGATGATCCTGGCTGTCTTCCCGACTTTGACATGAGGGATACCATAGGCAGCGCTTTGCCCCTTTTTGCAAATTTAGGGATCGCACAACTTGAAGAATGGCTGGCCAAAGGAACACCTGAAAAAATATCCGGTCTGGTTAAAAGATTACAGGCCGATGGATTGATCATTCATTTAAATCCATTTCAGGAATTTATGCAACCGGAAGGCGATCATTTCAAAGTAAAGCCTGTAGAAACCATCCAAAAAATTTTAGACCATTTTGAATTTCCGGTCATTGTAAAGGAAGTCGGACAAGGAATGGGACCAGCCTCTTTGAAGGCTCTTTTGCAGATGCCCTTACTGGCCATTGAATTTGGCGCTTTTGGCGGCACCAATTTCAGTTTATTGGAAATTCAACGCCAGAACCATAACTTTAAAGAAGATCTTTTACCCTTGTCGATGATCGGGCATACAGCTTTGCAAATGGTCGAATATTGTAATACTATTTCAGAAGAGGTCAAGGTACAATGTCAATTTTTAATCATTTCAGGAGGAATAAAAAGTTTTTTGGACGGCTATTATCTGATTCAAAAAAGTAAAATTCCGGCTATATATGGACAGGCTTCCGGGTTTTTAGCGCATGCTCTGGGGGATTACGAAAGTTTGAGATCGTATGTGAAAAATCAGTTGCGGGGATTGCAGTTGGCACATGCCTTCCTCAAAGTAATATGATTGAAATTTCTTTAAATAAAAAATTTTGAAAGCAAAAACCATCAGCGGTTTTTCAAAATTGTCGAAACGCGGCAAGATCAAATGGATTGTTGAAAATTTTTTCAAAGATCCGGAGAATGTCATGCATGAACTCATGAGTTACTGGCACCGGAACGAAGACCAGCAAAAAATTCTCGATGCCTTCAGCGAAAACACGATCAGCAATTACATGTTACCTTATAGTGTAGCGCCCAATTTTCTGATCAATGGAAAAATGTATTGCGTACCTATGGTTACTGAAGAAAGTTCGGTGGTTGCTGCCGCTTCTGCAGGTGCCAAATTCTGGATGGGGCGCGGAGGTATTCATGCCAAAGTTTTGGGTACTGTAAAACTCGGACAAATCCATTTCAACTGGAATGGAAACGCTGATTTCCTGAATGAACATTTACCTGCATTAAAAAAGCAAATGCTGGACGAGGCTTCAGAGCTTATAAAAAATATGCAACAACGCGGAGGCGGTGTGGGTACTTTGCAAATCCGTCAATTTGAGAACCTGCCGAATTATGTTCAATTGCTCATATCATTTGAGACTTGCGACTCCATGGGAGCAAACTTTATCAATTCCTGTTTGGAAAGTTTCAGTGCTACCCTTGAAAAATTCATTACACAATCTCCACTTTTAAAAGACGATGAAAGAGATGTCGAAATCATCATGTCGATCCTTTCCAATTATACCCCAGAATGTCTGGTGAGAACCTGGGTCGAATGCCCCATTGAAGATTTAGGAGATTTTGGCGGCCACCTTTCTCCTGTTGATTTTGCTGCCAAATTTTACCAGGCCGTTGAAATCGCCACTTGCGATACGTATCGTGCCGTGACTCACAACAAAGGAATTTTCAATGGGATAGATGCGGTGGTGTTGGCTACGGCCAATGATTTCAGAGCTGTCGAAGCTTGCGGACATGCCTATGCTTCGAGAAACGGGAAGTATTCCAGTCTGAGTTCCTGCGAATTAAAGAATGGTATTTTCCGTTTCAGCCTCGAAATTCCTCTGGCCTTAGGAACTGTTGGGGGTTTGACTTCCCTTCATCCGATGGCCCGAAGATCTTTGGAGTTGTTGCAAAATCCGGATTCGAAAGAATTGATGATGGTTGCTGCGGCAACCGGGCTTGCACAAAATTTTGCAGCCTTACGATCGTTAGTTACGACGGGCATTCAATACGGCCACATGAAAATGCATTTAAAGAATATCCTCCTGCAACTCCAGGCCACAGAACAGGAAATTCAAAAAGCCCAGGATCATTTTCGACTGCATAAAGTGAGTTTTAATGCGGTGAGGCAGTATTTGGAGGAATTGAGGAAAATAAAGGGATAAAGGCTTATAGGCTTATAGGCTTATAGGCTTACAGGCTTATAGGCTTACAGGCTTATAGGCTTATAGGCTTATAGGCTTATAGGCTTATAGGCTTACAGGCTTATAGGCTTGTAGGCTTATAGGCTTATAGGCCTACAGGCTTATAGGCTTACAGGCTTATAGGCTTATAGGGATATAGGCTTATAGGGATATAGGCTTACAGGGATATAGGCCTAATTGCCTACATGCCTCAAAGCCTAATTGCCTGCATGCCTAATTGCCTACATGCCTAAACTCTTAAAGGTTCTCGCAAAATCCCCTTCGAAGAAAAATATACAGCCTACTTAATGAAAATTGACTCTACAGGTAAGTTACCAACCATTACAAAAGGCCCAAATGCAAAAAATCTACTCCATGCTACAGTTTTTCCAAACTTATCGGAAGGCCAATTATCCATAGAATTGAATTCCAATTCTCCTCATACTTCAATTGAACTCATAGATATTTCAGGAAATACCGTATTTCGTTCGGGCGAATTGACCGAGGGAAAGCACGATTTCAATTTAAGCCATTTGCCTCAAGGAAATTATTTTTATTCAGTTGTGAGAGAAGGTAAAATTCTAACGCAAGGATCATGGATGAAGGCAAGGTAAAGTTATTTCCAACACATCTTTAGTATAAATTAATGACAAAATAAATGTGAAACATGCATTTATTTGAGGCTATAAATCCTTTTTGCCAAAAATCCTGACGGCCAAAACCAAAGTTAATACGATCCACAAGACCATGATCCCTCCGGTAAAAGCAATACCATATATGCTTCCGAAGAACTCTTTAAACAATGCCCCGGTATAGCCCATCAACGCGCTCACATCCATTTGCAGCATCATGGATACGCGGGCCAGGTCGATGGGATTTAATGCCGTCAATAACAAGGTTATTTTTTCAAGAGGATAATCGCTGAAGCTAAACAAAATCATCAGCACGATTCCGTCGTAAACCAAAGCAAAGTAAAACCAGATCATCAGAACGGCTCCTATCCCTCTCGCTTTGTCGCGAGACAACACAGCGGTCAGAAATGCCAGGGAAGTACAAGCCATGGTGAGTCCGCAACCCGTGATCATAAACATCAATGACAAATACGATGGATAATACAACAAGACAGGAATTCCTAGGCCCAATAAAAATGCAATGATCAGCGATAAGGAAGTTGCAAAATACTCGCTAATAATCAACTGTTTTCGTCCAAGAGGTTGCGCAAGCAACATTTCCATAAATTCATATGAATTGTAATAGTGTATGGTTGCAAAGATCATACTGATCAGTGGAAGAATGATCAATTCTATATTGAGCAAACTCATCAGAGCTTTATCGGGATTTTCATCGAGATTAAACAACAACATCCCCGCCAGGAATTGAAAAATACCGTAGAGCAATATGACCTTGTTTCGGACGATGTCTGATATGATGTATTTACTTAATTTCCACATAAGTTTCGCTTACTGATTTTGCATCATGATACTCGCAATTGCTTTACCAAACTTTTGTTCGCCCGTAAATTCTTTTAATTCATCCATGCTCGAATTGTACCGCACTTTCCCATCCTGCAAATACAATACATGAGTAGTGAGTTCATCGAAATCACTCAACACATGCGAGGTGATCAGAATCAATTTATTTTTATTTTTGGCTGTGTGAATTTTTTCTTTTAATATCTCTGAGGCCAGCGGATCCAATCCTGCAGTGGGTTCATCCAGAATATAAATAGGAGGATCAAATAAAAAAGCAACTGCCGCACTCACTTTCTGGCGTGTTCCACCGGAAAGCGTTCGCATGCTTTTGTGATAAATGCTCCTCAATTGAAAGGCTTCAATAAGTTCAACATCCTGTTGGTCCTTTGGCAAATTTCTCAACTCGATGAGTAAATCAAACAATTGTCCGACTTTCATGTGATCCGGGTATCGCCCGATCTGCGGCATGTAACCGATCTGAGCCCGGTAATTGTAATGATCGCCGATAGACTCCCCCTGAATCGATATATGCCCTGAATCGGGCCGGACCAAACCGAGTATACATTTGATCAATGTGGTTTTACCCGATCCGTTCGGACCAATTAATGAAGTAACTTCCTGGGATTGAAAATCTACGCTGATTTCGTCCAAAGCCTTCAGCTTCTTAAACTGCTTACAGAGTTGCCGGATCTCAATCATAAATGCAATGGTTTCATCAATGGCTTGTGATCGATCAATAATTCCGGAGTCAAACTGGGAATCGCCTTTTCTGCTTTTTCTAAAAACGAAATTAATATGCTGCGCAATAAGATCAATGTATATGGATTTTGCTCAACAATGACTGAATACATACTCACCGGTCTGTAGGGAATATCTCCAATTCCGTCGCGGGTCCGATCATAACCATCGTATTTATCCCAGTAATTTCCATTAAATGAATTCAATACCAGAGAACCATTGGTGGCGATATCAAAACTATTGCCCTTGAAATTATTCAGCTGTATGGTATTTTCATTGCAGCTGGCCTGAACTTTCATGGCCCATCCATTTTTATTAAATTTATTCCTTTGGATGTACATTCTGTTGGTTCCTTCCATAAAAATACCTACTGTATTTCCTTCAAACAGATTATTGTTGATCTCGCTGTCGGAAATGTCTTTCAATAAAATACCATATGAAGCACTGCCCCAGTTATCGACAAATTCATTGGATAACATACTTACATCTTTCGAGTACATCACAGCTACACCTGCACCATTTTCACTAAATCTGTTATGAGCATATGTGTTTTGATGTGAAAACATAAAATGCAGGCCATATCGCAGATTCTCACAACTCAGATTGCAGATGATCATCGATTCCGTTACGAACTCCAAATAAATGCCGTCCCGGTGATTGCTGATGGTATTCCCTTCAATTGTTGCGTTTTTACATTTCCAGAGGTGGATTCCATTTCCTGTATTTTGCTCTGTCTTCAGTTCCCCCCGGATCCGATTGTTGCGAACAACGATTTCCTCTGTGTTCGACAAATGTATTGCAAAATAAGCCCGATGGATCTCGTTATCTTCTAAAAGAATTTTTCTGGCATTAATACATTTGATGGCCGCATAATCATACATGGTTGAATAACGGCAGTTCATAAATTTAAATCCTATGACAGCAATGGAATTCCCACTAATAGTGAGTATTTCATTTTTTTGTTCTCCGTCAAGCACGGGTTTCCCGATACCCATCAAGGAAATGGATTTATCGATGATGATATTTCCTTCCCTGTAAATTCCTTCAAATACCAGGACCGTATCACCGGCTGAAGCTACAGACAGAGCCTCCCTGATTGTTCGAATTTGTCCTGTCTGTGATCTTACTTCAATTATAGTTGCATGCAGATTTCCGCTTAAGAGCAACAGAAGAAACAAGTAATTATGAAATTTTAAATTCAGATTCAAAAGCCTTTCCTATTCTATATTCGCGTAAATATAATTCCAATCTACAATATTCCTGTTTTGGCCTTGTTTGGCAAAATTATTGGCCCCTGGGATGGTACCAAAAGCTGCCGTGTTGAAATTCATAGGTGTTCTGATATCTTCCCCATAAACAAACTTACAACTGTTCACTTCGAGCAGATTATTTTCCTTTTCATAATCCATAACCAGTACCAGTGCGGGTTTTTGCTGGTCAAATGCTCCGGATTTCATCAAACGGATCATACAACCGAGATCGTCAAATTTATATACCTTACCCTTATCTGTTACAATTTCCGATCCGAATTTCCGGTCTACAATGCCCATTTTACAAGTATGGCAAATATCTGTTCCGTAATTAAAAGCTTCGGGCTCGGGTTTACAGGAAAAGAAACTGAAACTGCTCATCAAAACGATTGCAGCCATTTGTGAAGGAATTGTCTTTTTGCGAAACCTGTTCCACTCATACAGCCAGACGAAAGCCATAATTGCCGCAGCAATAAAAATGATCCAGCCACCAACATCGGGTTGAGAATAAGCATCGAAATTTAATAACCTTTTATGACCGATCACAGGAGGCTGATAAGACAATCCGGGAACTTTTATAGCGGCGGTAGGATCGAGGTTGTGACCATATTCGTAGCCCCATCTATAAAAGTCATACATGCTGAATGCCCCTCCGAAAGCGGTGAATACCAGATACCAGAAAAGTATATTTAATCTTCCGGCATAGGCAACCAGTAAGCCAAGCAAAATGTAAAATGCAACGATGTATACCAATACGTCAAATTCAGGAAACATTTCTACAGATATATGTCTCATCCCAATATAATGATTCAGTCCATTGATGATCTCGACATCTCCCGACAATGACTTTAGCCAGATTTTCATGGTGAGGCCCTCCGGATATTGTGGCGCAAACAAATCGATTCTCCAAATGGGCACAAAGTAAGTGAGCAAAAGAGAAAGCGACATGGCGAATACAATCCACCTGGATCTGTTGCTGATAATGGTATGGCTCATATTAAAATTTTAATCGCTTAAAAACAAGGAAAAATCTCTGCAAACTCAATTCGAATTCAATGACCAGAGACTCCATTATTAATCATAAAGAGTCAATTCACATCTGATAAAATGGGGCGTTACTTAAATCAAGTCTCGCCCCTAATCAAATCAAATGATCTTATTGCTCAATCAAAACAAGTTCATCGAAGTTTATTCCGGTGGCAGCAAAACAGCGTCTACCACATATACAATCCCGTTGGATGCAGGCACAGCGGCAACTACATTCGCAGAATTGTTGATCATGATCTTACCGTCTTTAACCTGAACCGTAATATTCTTGGTATTGGCCATGTTGATGGTCTGTCCGTCGCGAAACATGTTTTCCCTGTAAACTCCTATAGCAACATGATATTCCAGGATGTTCTGTAAAGCATCTTTCTGATCAGCTTTCATAAGATTATCCAAAGTACCAGCAGGTAGTTTATCGAATGCCGCATTGGCCGGAGCAAAGACTGTAAATGGTCCTGCATTGGCCAGGTCATTGACATACTCGGCTTGTTGAAGTGCTTTTACTAATGTGGAGTGATCTGCAGAACCAACAGCAACTTTCACAATATCTTTTTGTGAAGCATCATCCTGCACCCCTGCCTGTCCAAGGTCGGCAGCCTGATTTTGTGCTGGTGCAGCTCCGGCATCCGTTGCTTTTTCTCCACCCTGGCATGAAATAAGTAACAAACTACTTATCATCATGGCGAATTGAATGATCTTTTTCATATTTTATTTTTTTGATGTAAAAAACATTAATTCAAATACGATTATTGGGTTGGTTCAGCTTGCTCACCGGTTGAAAATGTAAGGGCAACGTTAGAACCCGCAGGACTCACTCTGACGTATCCCTGCATTTCCTGGTGCAATGCCGAACAAAAATCCGTACAATACATCGGGAATACTCCTACTCTGTCAGGTTTCCACATCAGCGTCTGTGTTTCTCCGGGCATGATCAATAATTCGGCATTGTTTGCTCCTTTTACAGCGAATCCGTGAGGAACATCCCAATCCTGTTCGAGATTCGTCACATGGAAGTAAACGACATCACCTATTTTAACCCCTTCAATGTTATCCGGTGTAAAATGCGAACGAATGGAAGTCATATACACGTGAACTTCATTTCCCTTGCGCGTTACTTTAGATTCCTTTTCACCCAAAGCAACATGTGGGTTTTTATTTTCTTCCAGCTTGTAAATTTTTGTTGAATTTTTCGCGAGCAACTCCGCAGGAATGGCTTCACCATAGTGTGGTTCGCCAATCGTAGGGAAGTCGAGTAATAATTGCATTTTTTCTCCGTCGATGGAATACAATTGAGCGCTTTGCGTCAATTCGGGTCCGGTTGGCAGATACCGGTCTTTGGTAATCTTGTTGTAAGCAATCACGTATTTACCCCATGGCTTTTTAGTAGGTCCTCCGGGAACGCATAAGTGACCAATAGAATAATAGGTAGGTACACGGTCTAACACTTGTAAGTCGCTCACTCTCCATTTTACAATTTCAGAAGAAACAAAAAATGAAGTGTATGCATTTCCTTTATCGTCAAACTCCGTGTGAAGGGGGCCTAATCCGGGTTTTTTTACTTCTCCATGCAATACGGCATCGTATTTCAAAACCGGAATGCCTTCATAATCTCCTTCAAAATTTTTTGCAGCAATCGCTTCCTGAATTTTAGTAAAAGAGAAAACGGGAATCAATGCAGCCAATTTTCCACTACCTACGATGTATTCACCAGTTGGATCTGTATCACAACCATGTGGTGATTTCGGACAAGGCATGAAATAAACCATATCCGGACAATCCTTAGGATCCAATACGACTACTTCCGTCTCAATTTTGGAGGTTGCCATGTGTGTGGCATCATCGTATTTGTTATGTGCATATTTCACTGCTTTTTTCACACCTTTTCCTGCATTCAGATATTCTTCTGCTTTTTTCCAGTTTACAGCCATGATAAAGTCTTTGTCCATCTGACTGGCGTTAACTTCTAATAAAGTATTTGCTCTTTCAGCATTGTAACAGCTGAAGAAAAACCAACCATGAGACTTTCCTTTACCAGCCCTGGCCAGGTCAAAGTTGATTCCAGGCAGTAATATTTGAAAAGCAAGATTCATATCGCCACTTTCTTTGTTCACAGAAATGAAACTCACCGTACCGCGGAAATTTTCCTTATAGGTCTTGATTGGAACATCCACTTTATCGCCCATAGGAATGCTGAAACGCGTACCCGCTACTACGTATTCCGTATTTTCTGTGATGAATGGAGAGGAGTGATTACCACCGCTGTTGGGAATTTCAATGATCTCTACTGTTTTGAAGGTTTTGAGGTCAATTCTCGCAATACGCGGTGTATTATTGCCATTTCCAAATATCCATTTCCCATCGTGAATACCATCAGTAACCGATAATGCAGGGTGGTGCAAATCATCCCAGGGTACAAAACCATGAGAAGTGTTCAACATGGGTTTGGTTTCTTCAGAATAACCGTAACCCTTTTCCGGATCCACAGAAAAAACCGGGATCACTCTGAACAATCTGCCTGATGGTAATCCGTAAACAGACATTTGTCCGCTAAAGCCTCCGGATACGAAATTGTAGAATTCGTCGTATTTACCCGGCGGTACATATGATTTTACAGCTGAATTTCCACCCACCGCTGTTTGAACCCCTTTGGGCTTGCAGCCGTTTGAAAAGATAAAAACCAGCACCAGCATGGCTGAAAGTGCCATGCCCATTTTAAGTTTGATTGACATAGTTATAAGATTATTGTAAAAAAAATAGATTGTAGCTTCCGCTTACATCTCCCCATCATTCTTCCTCATGAATTCCAGTATTTGCCGGGATTCTTCTTTACTTACATTCTGATTTGGCATCCTTACCAAACACTGCTCTAAAAGTTTCTGGGCTTCCGGATCTGATTCCAACATCATGTCCACATTGGTGATCATGTTGATGATCCAGGCTGGTTCCCTCTTTTTCGTTAAGCCTTTCCAACCTGGTCCGACAAGTTTTTCTTCTGTAAGTTTGTGGCAAGCCAGACACTTCAGGTTGTAAATACTTTCTCCGTTTTTAACCCATTCGGCGTCCAATGGTGATGCCAGGGTGATTTCTTCAGCTTTTACTTCAGTACCGTGTACTTCCGGCTGATTTTTTTGAAGATCCTGAAAATCTACTGTGGGCTGGTCTTCTTTGACCCCGCCTTTACACTGAAAAAGCAAAAGGCTTAAGCACAGAAGGCCCAAAATGGCAAATAAGCGATTTTTCATATTGATTTGATTTAAAAATTAATTATAGACATCCATGTCTTTTATTCATGTCAAAGATTGGGTATCCCTGGTCATTGTAAATTGACATTCATCATCTCTTGAAATGATTCTTATCAATTTTGAGATTATCAACAGTTACCGGATTTAAACGTTATTATGCAATGCTCACGTCAAAATCGTTTGGTTACGCAGTAAGAGGAATGCTGTTTCTCGCCACCGAAGCTTCGCGTGGAAATTATATTCAATTGGATGTGATCTCAGAAAAAATGCATGCTCCAAAACATTTTTTAGCTAAAATATTTAAGAAGCTGGCAGACGCAAACTGGATAGATTCTGTGAAAGGACCCCATGGCGGGTTTAAAAGCAATAAAAATACTTTACATGCAAGTCTGTTGGAATTGCTCATCCTCACAGATCCCAATGATCCTCTGGACCATTGCGTTTTGAAATGGGAGAAATGCAATTCGAAAAAGCCTTGTCCGTTTCATCATCACATCAGTCCCCTTAAAAATCAGTTCCTGAATATTTTAATGAAAACAAGAATAGAAGATTTATTAAATGGACACGGGAATGAAAAATTAAAAGCTTTAAATTTGAAACTATAAACTTGAGTCTGAATGGACTAACATTTGTAAGTTGTTTCGATGAGTATTTCTAATTCTGGTTTTAAGATAAATACTAATTTATCTGGAAATTTTTATCACCCCTTAAGCTTTTTAATCGATTCATTTAATTTCAAGAAAATTCTAGACCAGGAGTTAAATCATAACTATTCATTCTTACTTTTACCCCATGCTCTCCCTGATCCTCGCGTTCATCTCTGCCATCCTCATCGGACTATCTCTGGGCATCCTCGGTGCCGGCGGTGCCATTCTCACCATCCCTGTTTTTGTTTATATTTTACAAGTGAATGCCATTGATGCCATTACCTGCTCGCTCTTTGTGGTTTGTCTGACGAGCCTGACTACGGCCATCCAATATTATAAAAACAAACAGGTACATTACAAAGCCATCCTTTCGTTTGGTCTGCCTTCATTAGCATCTGTTTGGTTTTTCAGAAGTATCGTTTTGCCAGCCATTCCCGATCCTTTCATCGATTTCGATGGCTTCGAAATGAGCAAGTCCTCAACTTTGTTGGTAGTCTTTGCTTTACTGATGTATGTGGTCGCCTATAAAATGCTGAAAAAAAATTCCAGGACGGCAAGCATTGAGAAAAATCCAAAAAATCAACAGTTGTCTTTTATTCTTCACGGACTTTTTGTAGGGGCCCTGACCGGATTGCTGGGTGCCGGAGGAGGTTTTCTCATCGTTCCTGCCCTGGTGCTCTTGCTGGATCTGGAGTTTAAAATAGCTGTTGGCAGTTCTCTCTGTATCATTTTTCTCAATACGACCATGGGCTTACTGGCCAAAACGGAAATGCTCTTTCAATTGGATTGGCAAACCCTCCTGAGCTTTACCATGATTACGGTTCTTGCGAGCCTGATCGGCGTAAAAATTTCAGATAAATTTTCCTCAGCCAAACTGAAACGGGCCTTTGGATTTATCCTCATCTTTGTGGCTACCTTTATGCTGTACGAAGAACTTTTATTAAATCTTTCCTCTTAAATGCACAATTCTGTCGATAATCATTGAACTTTAATTAAATCATTTTCGTTACCTTCAAAAAATTTGTGATGAGAATACTTCATGTAAGCTTCTTTTACCTATTCATACTTGCTTTCTTTGCTTGCCAGGGCAGTTCTACGGCTCAGGGAATTGTAAAAGATATCAAGACCCAATGGAACAAAGAACCCGGTATAATTGTGGATGTGCGTACTCCTGATGAGTGGAACAACGGCCATCACCCCAAAGCGATTCATGCGGATTGGATGAGTGATGATTTCAGAAAAAAATCTGCAACCTGGGATAAAAATAAAACCTATTACCTGCACTGTGAAGCGGGCGGAAGAAGTGGCCAGGCTGTTGAATATCTGAGAAAAAATGGGTTCAAAAAAGTTTATAACGCCGGCGGTTACGATCAGATCAAAGACCTGAAGTAATCCAAATCAATTTATGCCAAGAACTTCATTTGATGTCAGGGAATACAAGAGTCCCTCCGGACAAGCTGAAAATGCCATATTGGTTGGTGTGATTCTTCCAGACCAATCCGACCGGATTGTCGGAGAACATTTGGATGAACTTGAGTTTTTAGCCCAAACAGCAGGCGCTCAGGTCATTAAAAGATTTACACAACGTTTGCCGGCCATCAACTCTCATTCGTTTATAGGTCCGGGCAAAATCAAAGAAATTGCTGCCTATATGGATCACTTTCCTGCAGATATGGTCATCTTTGACGACGACCTCAGCGGAAAACAACAAAACCACCTGGAGTCCGAACTCAAAGTAAAAATCATCGATCGCAGTTTTCTCATCCTCGACATCTTTGCAAGCCGTGCTCAATCCGCACAGGCCAAAACACAAGTAGAGTTGGCACAATTGCAGTACATCTATCCTAAACTTCGAGGCATGTGGTCGCACCTCGAGCGTCAACGCGGTGGTATCGGAATGCGCGGACCCGGCGAACAGGAAATTGAAACGGACCGGCGGATCGTTAAAGAAAAAATTTCCCTGCTCAAAAAGAGATTGGAAAAAATTGATCAGCAAAACATCACCCAACGCAAGAACCGCGACGAAATGATCCGCGTAGCTTTGGTTGGTTATACCAATGTAGGAAAATCTACTTTGATGAATCTCTTGAGCAAATCCACCGTATTTGCAGAAAACAAACTGTTTGCAACACTCGATACCACAGTAAGAAAAGTGGTCTGGGATGCTATGCCTTTTTTATTATCGGATACTGTTGGGTTTATCCGGAAATTGCCTCATCATCTCATCGAAAGTTTTAAATCCACACTCGATGAAGTCAGAGAATCTGATATCCTTTTGCATGTGGTAGACATTTCACACCCTCAGTACAAGGACCATATTCAAACGGTTACAGAAACCTTGCGGGAGTTGGGCGCTGGCGATAAACCCGTTATTTTGATTTGCAATAAAATGGATGCGTATCGGGAACAGTACTTTGATAAATATCTGGAACCTCAGGTGAAAAATGACCTCGAGCAGGAATTGCATCGTCAAATGGAAGCCAATTATCCCTATCCTGTTTTATTTATTTCTGCCCGATCGCAGGAAAATATTGAATTACTGAGAGATCGTCTGAAAAGTGAAATCATCAGACAATACATGATCCGTTACCCTTACAAAGCTAAAACCTGGTAAATGAATACCTGGATAGAAAAATATGCCGGGTTGCTGGTTCATTATTCCTTATATCTGAAAGAAGGCGAACGACTGTTCGTAAGAACTACCACTTTGGCGGAACCGCTGCTAAAGCAAGTTTATTTAAAGGCTTTGGAAGCCGGTGCTCTGGTGGAATGTGAATTGAGCTTTGAAGACCAGGAAAAATATTGATGCAATCAGGTAAAGCATCTTCACTGGAATATGTTTCACCCGGATATCGCTTAGCCATGGAAGAATTTGATGCTTTGCTTACGATCAGAGCGCCTTATCAGAATCATCAAGAAAACAACATCACTCCTGAAAATAGAAAACGCCGGTCCGCCGCCCTTCAACCATACGAACAACTTTATTTTCAAAGACTGGGAAATGGCAGTCTGAAGAGAAGTTTATGTCAGTTTCCAACGGCGTATGGGGCTCATCACGCTGGCATGTCACTCGATGAATATACCGCATTTATTCAACAGGCCTGTTTTCTGAACGATGAAGTGCCGGCAGACAAATGGAAAGAGTTATCTCAATTTCAACAAAAGATTGCCGATTACCTCAATACCTGTGATCAAATCATTTATCGCCATCCGGATTTTGAAATTTCGTTTTCCGTGAAAGGCCGTACCTGGATCAATTCCGATGGAAAAGCCAACATGCCTTCAGGCGAAGTATTTACAAGTCCGGTAGAAGACAGTGTTAACGGGGAGATCTATTTCAATTACCCAAGTATTTATCAAGAACAGGAAGTGGAGGGCATCCGATTGCTAGTTAAAAAAGGTGAAGTCATCCACTGGTCTGCAAAAAAAGGTCAGGACCTACTCGACCGCATTTTTCAATTGGACGGCAGCCGTTATTTTGGAGAAGTCGCTATCGGTTGCAATCAAAACATTCAACGCCCCACGAAAAACATTTTATTCGACGAAAAAATCGGTGGCACCATCCACATGGCCATCGGACAATCCTATCTCCAGACCGGAGGCAAAACCAATCATCCATTCACTGGGATATGATCACCGATATGAAGAATGGGGGAGAGATTGTAGCGGACGGGGTGGTGATATACAGGGATGGGGTGTTTCTAATTGTTTAGGTTTTTCTGTATGACTTTAATAGCCATGAAGCTCAATATATGGATTGAGTTTTCTTGAATTTCTTTCCGGATAAAATCGCTCTCTTAAATTCGGTTTCTCACTTTATATAAGATTTTTGCTCATTCTTATCATACTAACATACGTTCGTATCGGGCTATTCAAACAATTTATTTACTTTCAGTATACGATCAGTTAACAATGAATTAATCCATTTTGCGAAATAAACCGCAAAACATCCATATACATTTGCCCCAACTTAACTTAACTTGCATGTCACACAAAAATTTCATTTCCTTATTTATTACTTGCTTTTCATCTATAGCATTCTTATGCGGTCAGCAAGTATATTTTAAAATTAAAGTCCTCGACGAAGAAAAACTTAGTTTTCCTGGAGCTTTGGTCCGCTTGGAACCCGGCAGATTTACTGGTGCTACCGATGCGAACGGAGAATTGACGCTGACGGGAATCCAGGCCGGAGATTATTCTTTAAGTATAAGATATATAGGTTATGCTCCCGTTGAAAAAAACATTTCGATACAATCTCCCGGTCTGAGTCTCGTTGAAACCCTAAATTTTTCAAGTGCGGAAATGAGTGAAGTGGTCGTTTTGGGAGATCGTCTTAAAGGTCAGGCCAAAGCATTGAATCAGCAAAAAACCAATGCTTATGTATCCAATGTCATCACTTCTGATCAAATAGGTCGCTTTCCTGATGCCAATATCGGGGATGCCATCAAACGGGTACCCGGAGTTACAATGCAAAACGACCAGGGTGAGGCCCGCAACATCATCATCCGCGGTATGGGTCCGGAACTCAACGCGGTGAACCTCAACGGCGAACGAATTCCCTCTGCTGAAGGTGATAACCGCAGGGTTCAGATGGACCTCATCCCTGCTGATGCCATTCAATCCGTAGACGTTCGAAAAACCTTAACTCCTGAAATGGATGGCGATGCCATCGGAGGTTCTGTAAACCTGATTACAAGAAGCACTCCTCAAGATCTTCGTCTTTCTGCGACACTGGCCGGAGGTTATAACAATATTCGGGAAGGTTTTATTGGAACCGCACATGTATTGCTGGGCACACGTATTGCCAATGATAAATTGGGAATCCTGGTCAATGGATCCCTTCACCAAAATGATTACGGCTCAGATAATGTGGAAGCTATCTGGGAACAAGATGCCAACGGGAAAGTCTACATAGCCGATCACGATGTCAGAAAATACGATGTTAAAAGAACCAGAAGATCTGCAGGTCTATCCCTCAATTACGAAATCAATCCATCCCACCAATTATTATTAGACGCTTCCTACAATTGGCGTGATGATCTCGAAAACAGATTTAGGCTCAGACATCGCCTGAGGGGAGATGATGCAGATTTGATCTACGATGCCAACGGAAATATCACTGGATATCAAAACGGGGAAGTGCTTCGTCAAACCAAAGGTGGCATTGATGACGATAAAAATGAAAATCGCCGATTGGAAGATCAGCGTGTAAAAACCGCTGCACTCAAAGGAGAACATTTGTTTGGAAATCTGAAAGTAAACTGGAGTGCACAATATGCACGTGCATCAGAAGTCAGACCTCACGAACGCTATATCGCTATGGGTCGCAGAAGCATTGAAATCAGTCAGGACATCAGTGATCCAAAACTCCCATTGTTGTCTGATCAGACAGAGCTGGTAAATTACACAAGACTAAGTGAATTGACTGAAGAATTCCAGGACCAGTTTGAAGAAGATGCCAATGGAAAACTTTCCTTCGAATGGCCCCTTTCGCTCAGTGACGAATTAAAAGGAAGCATTAAAGTAGGTGCACGCATAAAAACAAAAACCAAAGAAAGGAACAACCGCTTTTATTCTTATGAACCGATAAATTCCTACGAAGACAATTTTTCGAACATCACTTTGCTCGGTTTGAAAGACCAATCCGTGGATAATTTTTATCCAGGCTCTAAATTTGTAATCGGTGATTTTATTGATCCGGCATTTCTCGGTCAGCTGAACTTCAAATCCGATACATCATTTGAAGAATCTGATGAACCCGCTGAATACCTGGCTGGAAATTACACCGCGAAGGAAGACATTCTCGCAGGATTTGTGCAGTGGAATCAAGCACTATCTGATCGTCTGAATATGATCATTGGTGTACGTGCCGAACAAACCCAACTGGATTATACAGGAAATATCGTCTACGATGAAGAAGATCTTCAGGGAACTGCCCAATTCGAAAACGACTATACCGATGTATTGCCAAGTATTAACCTGCGTTACGAATGGAACAAGAATTTTATCTTAAGAGCTGCCCTGACCCGGGGTATTGCAAGGCCTAAATACTATGATCTCGTACCCTACTTCAACGTACTTGCTGACGATATGGAATTGCAAAGTGGAAACCCAAAATTGGAACCAATACGCAGTACCAACGCAGACCTCATGGGTGAATACTATTTCAAATCCATTGGTATTATCTCTGCAGGGGTGTTTTACAAATCATTAAACAACTTCTTTTATACCTACCGGGATGAAAACTACACCGCAGAGAAATTTGCAAGTGACTTCCCGGGAATTAACAACCCCATTCAGGCAGGCGATGAATGGCAGTATACTCAACGTCGCAATGGAAGTGATGTAAATGTTCTTGGTTTTGAAATTGCCCTTCAAAGAAAACTGGACTTTCTACCTGGATTTCTGGGTAATTTGAGTTTAAACACCAACTATACCCATACGCATTCCAATGCAGATGGAATATACGATAATTCCGGTGCGCTGATCCGCGAAGATGTTACATTGCCTGGAACCGCTCCACATATGTTTAACGCCTCGCTTACCTTTGAAAATAAAAAATGGGTGGTTAATTTGAGTGGAAATTACACGGCAGCCTATGTGGATGATAGTGAAGATGCCGGCTACTCAGAAGATGCATTCTACGACCGCTATTACGACAAGCAATTTTTCCTGGATGCCAATGCCAGTTTTGCAGTGAATTCAAATTTGCGCATTTTTGCAGAAGCTAACAATCTGACCAATCAACCGCTCCGCTACTATCAAGGCATTGAAGACAGAACTTCGCAAATTGAATATTATGGATCTAAATTTAACCTGGGTGTAAAGTGGGATTTGACCCGATAATGAATGAGTACGAACGAATGTTAATTCCGTTGAGGTTATTTTCCCTTTTGGGGCTTCTTCTGTTTTTGGGATCCTGTACCAGAAAAACTGCTTTGAACAGGGATCAGATTCTGCAAGCTGAAGTCATTTCGGAAAAAGTACTCGATGATTCGGATGATCCAGCCATATGGGTAGATCCTAATCATCCAGCAAATTCCCTGGTCATAGGTACCGATAAACACCTCGATAACGGAGGCCTGTATGTTTTCAACTTGCAGGGAAAAATTGACCGAAATCGAACAAAACTCGGCATGAAAAGGGTTAACAACGTGGATGTGGCTTACGGCTTTATATGGGGGAAAGACACCATTGATATTGTTGTTGCAACGGAAAGAGATCGCAATAGTCTTAGAATTTTCTCTTTGCCTGAAATGGAATCCATTGATGGAGGTGGAGTAAAAATTATGGCACAGCCCGGAGATAGCCTACCGATGGGTATTGCTCTTTATAAATCAGCTGATCATCAAGTATACGCCATCGTTAGCCGGAAACAGGGGCCTTCAGAAAATTATTTGTCGCAATACCTGTTGAGACAAGACGCTTCAGGTCGGCTGGAAGCTGTTGAAGTCAGGAGATTTGGAAAATTTTCGGGTAAAAAAGAAATCGAATCCATTTGTGTGGACAACGAACTAGGTTACATTTATTACAGTGATGAACGCGCCGGAGTCCGTAAATATTTCGCTGATCCTTCCAAGGGAAATCAGGAACTTGCTTTTTTCGGACAGGGCCAATACAAAATCGATAATGAAGGGATCAGCATTGCAAAAACAGCCTCCGGAAAAGGTTATCTGCTCGTTTCAAATCAAGCTGCCAACAGCTTTATTTTCTATCCAAGAGAAGGCTCGCCTCTGAATCCTCACGATCACACCAAACTCGCTGAAGTCAGGGTCAGCGCCAGGGATAGCGACGGGAGTGATACCTGGTCTTACGGATTACCTGGTTATGAAGGAGGTTTGTTCGTTGCCATGAGTACCGATAAAACTTTTCATTTCTATTCGCTCAACAAACTGCTTCATCTTGCGGGTTTAAAGCATTAAGCTCATATCGAAACACCTAACATTCGTTAGTTTGTTTGAATCGGGGCGCCGGTTATTTTTAGTGAATAATTCTCACTAAATTTATTACATTTATCCCACACAAAAAAGCCTTATTATGATCACCGTATCAACCACAGTAAACACTTTTATACAAAGGGCCTGGAAAATCTGGACCACCCCTTTCCACATCCAGCAATGGAATGCCGCTTCCGACGACTGGCATTGCCCACATGCAGAAAACGACCTTCGGGATGGCGGCAGATTTCTCTTCCGCATGGCAGCCCGCGATGGATCCATGGAGTTTGATTTTACCGGACAATATACCCGGGTGATCGAAAATCAACTCATCGAATACACCATGGACGATGGCAGGAAAGCCCGCATAGAATTTAATGATTTAAACGGTGATACAGAAGTCATCGAATCCTTTGATCCCGAAAATATGCATTCACATGAAATGCAGCGGTCCGGCTGGCAGGCCATTCTCGATCGTTTCAAAAAATATTCAGAAAGTCTTAATCTGCATAAAATTCGCTTTGAATATGAAATTCATGCTCCCGTGGAGATCGTTTACGAACGTATGTTAGCACCAGCAACTTACCAACAATGGACGGCTGCTTTTAATCCGGGTTCCTATTATAAAGGAACCTGGGAAACCGGTTCTAAAATTCTTTTCGTCGGGACCGACGAGCACGGCAACGAAGGCGGAATGGTAAGCCGGATTCAATCCAACATCCCCAATGAATGTGTTTGCATTCAACATTTGGGTGTGCTCCAGAATGGATCGGAAATTACCGATGGTCCGGAAGTAGATGCATGGGCCGGTTGCATGGAATGTTACTATTTTTCAAAAACGGAAAAGGGAATGCTGCTGAAAGTAGAAATGGATACCAATCAGGCTTTCGAAGATTACTTTAAGGAAACCTGGCCTAAAGCGTTGGAGTTGCTCAAGGAGATTTGTGAAGATTAGGCGAAAGGCCGAAGGATTAAGGCTTAAGGCAAAAGCCAAAAGTTGAAAGCTGATATGAAATAATGAAACCCATTTTTTTCCACTTGGGCCATATTGATTCTTATAATTGAAAACGAAAACCGGTTTGACATGAAGATTTTCGGTTCTTACTTGAGCTTCCTGATGGCGTGATTGCAACCGGCGTAAAAATTAATTGCGCTTTTAATCCAGTGACGTGGATTTCACTTCCCCTTCAGCCTTAGGCCGTAAGCCGTAAGCCGTAAAGCGTAAACCGTAAGCCTTAGGCCTTAAGCCTTAAGCCTTAAGCCTTTCCTACCTATCATGGTCTGGTTTCCACATGAACTCCAATCATTTGTTCCTCCAACCATTCAAACTGATCGCTAAAACTTCTATCTGCAACTTGCAAGTGATCTGCCAACACTTCACTGCTGATCATGCCCCTGTATCCATCCAATGCCAATATAATGTCGGGATGAGATTCTACATCAATAGAAATTCTATCGGTGACATTGAAGTTTTTATCTTTTCTGATATTCTGTATTCTGTTGATCAGTTCGCGTGCAAATCCTTCCGCCTTCAATTCATCAGTTATAGATATGTCCAATGCTACAGTGAGCGGACCATCCGTACTCACTAACCAGCCCGGAATGTCTTCTGATAAAATTTCAACATCTTCCAGTAATATCGGATAAATCTGTTCCTCGAAACTTAATTCAATAGCTTTACCTTGTTCCAGGTTTTTAATTTTCTCAGCATCAAAATCTGCAATCCATTCAGCAGCTTCCTTCATGTGCTTACCCAGTTTTTTACCCAGCGTTTTGAAATTGGGTTTTGCTTTTTTCTGACCAGGTCGGTGTCCGTAGAGATGTAATTGATTTGTTTGATGTTGACTTCCGATTTTATCAATTCTTCGACCAACTGAATATCCGATTTGAATTCACTCGAAAAAACAGGTAATAAAATTTGCTGTAAAGGTTGTCTGACTCTGATCTTTTGTGCCTTTCGCAATGAGAGGACCAGGCTGCATATGCGCTGAGCAAGATCCATTCTTCGCTCCAGGGCTTCATCCATCAGCTCAGTTGATGGCTTTGGCAGATTAGACAAATGTACGGATTCTATAAGAAAAGGGGAACTTGGTTCCAACATCTGGAACCGCATGGTGTCGGTCATGTTTTTATACAACCATTCTGCCATAAATGGAGCCAGAGATGCCATTAGTTTACTTACCGTCACCAAACATTCAAACAAGGTTTCAAATGCTGCCTGTTTATCGCCTGAAGATTCTGATTTCCAAAACCTGCGCCTCGACAGCCTCACATACCAGTTGGAAAGGTCGTTCGCTACAAAATTCTCAATACATCGTGCAGCTTGAGTGGGTTCATAGGCATCCATCGACTTGCGGTATTCAGCGATTACATTTTGCAGCTTTGAAATGATCCACCGATCGAGTTCCGCCCGCTGCGCTACTTGTAAATATTCTTCTTCATCAAATAAAAACTGATCGATGTTCGCATATATGGAAAAGAAGGAATACGTATTGAATAAGGTCCCGAAAAATTTATTTCTAACTTCGGTTATGCCTTCCAGATCAAATTTCAGATTTTCCCAGGGATCTGCATTGCTGATGAGATACCATCGCGTGGCATCAGCTCCAAACTGCTTCAGGGTACTGAAAGGATCTACCACATTTCCCTTTCGCTTCGACATTTTTTCACCGTTCTTGTCGAGTACGAGTCCGTTGGATACTACCGTTTTGTAAGCTACATTGTCAAACACCATGGTGGCAATGGCGTGCAAAGTATAAAACCATCCTCTGGTCTGATCGACCCCCTCGGCAATAAAATCTGCGGGAAATTCCTTGCTTAAATCTGTTTTTTCAAAAGGATAATGCCATTGTGCATAGGGCATGGAACCGGAATCAAACCAGACATCGATCAGATCGAGTTCCCTGCGTAGCGTTTCATTTCCATCATCAGAAACCAATACAATTTCATCTATGTAAGGGCGGTGCAAATCGGCTGGTAATTCCTGTGTGAGACCCAGCTGTTGATTGGCCATCTCAATTTCATTTTTTAATTCTTCAAGAGAACCTATGCACTTTTCGATGTTCCCTGCTTCATTTCTCCAAACCGGTAACGGAATTCCCCAGTAACGCGATCGCGATAAATTCCAATCCTGAATATTCTCCAGCCAGTTGCCGAATCTGCCGGTACCCGTTGAAGCCGGTTTCCATTGAATCGTATTGTTGAGTTCAATGAGCCGATCCTTAACGGCAGTTACTTTGATAAACCAACTATCCAGCGGATAATAAAGTATCGGTTTGTCGGTTCTCCAGCAATGCGGATAATTGTGTGCATACTTTTGGGAATGCAGGAGTTTGCCTGCTTTTTTAAGTTTAATGACCAGTCTTTCATCTACTGAAAGATAACGCTCGAGTCCGAGTCGCTTTTTCTCGGCTTCCTTTTCATCGTGACTCAGGTAAGCTTCTTTTACATACTCGCCTGCAAAATCGTATACCTCCTCCGTGAATTTTCCCAGGCGGTTAACGAGCGTTAGGGAACCCATGCCGTATTTTTTGGCTACACGCATGTCATCTGCCCCAAAAGAAGGAGCAATATGGACAATTCCCGTACCTTCCTCCGTGGATACAAAATCTCCCAACAGCACTTTGAATGCATCTCCATCCTTTGGTACCGCATAATCAAATAAGGGTTCGTAACGCAAGCCTTCGAGGTTAACACCTGTTAGTTTTATTTGATGTTTGAGGTAATGTGTCCTTTTTTCATCGGGGTCCGGCAGGGAATCTGTGACTTCGTTTTCCGGTTTCAACCAGCTTTGAACCAATTCTTTGGCCATTAAAATATTTTGGTGCTGATGCGTATAAGGATTGTAGCATTCAAGCAGTTGATATTCTACATTAGCACCTACTGCCAGTGCGGTATTGCTGGGCAAGGTCCATGGCGTGGTCGTCCATGCAGCGATATGAAATTCGAGATCGCCGAATAATTTTTGTTGTTCCTCGTTATAGGAATCCTTATTCACTTTAAACAAAGCCACAGCAGAAACATCTTTGACTTCCCGATAGGCTCCGGGCTGATTGAGTTCATGCGAACTCAGGCCTGTACCGGCAGCAGGTGAAAAAGGCTGAATGCTGTAACCTTTATATAAATATCCCTTTTTATAAATCTCTTTAAGCAGGTACCATACAGATTCTATGTATTCGTTTTTGAAAGTGATGTATGGATTTTTTAAATCCACCCAATAACCCATATTACGTGTGAGTTCGTCCCACTCGTTTTTAAATCGCATTACAGTTTCTTTACATTTCTCATTGTACTCCTCAATGGAAATTTTTACACCGATGTCTTCTTTAGTAATGCCAAGCTCCTTTTCGACGCTTAACTCAATTGGTAAACCGTGAGTATCCCAACCCCCTTTTCGATGCACTTTTTTGCCGATTAAAGTCTGATAACGGCAAAAAATATCTTTTACCGTTCTGGACATGACGTGATGAATGCCCGGCTTTCCATTTGCGGATGGCGGACCCTCATAAAATATAAAATCAGGTGCATTAGCCCGGTTGTCAATGCTCTTTTTAAAAATTTCCTGCTCTTCCCAAAACGCCAGAATCTGCCGGTCGATCTCCGGTAAATTCAGCGATTTGTATTCACGGTACATCATTTTTCTGCCTTTAAAAGCTGCAAAGATAATGAAAGGGAAATTTTTAATATAAATAATTGATTATTAATAGATTAGAATACAATAGCGCGCGCCCGGTATCAAGCAGGCAGATCCTTAGATGCACGTTGAAATTGGAATCCTGAGTTCGTCTCTAATTTGAAAAAATCCGGGGATTTTCCGATTGCAGAAGTGATGGTTACATTTAAGGTGGCAAATCGTTTTAATAGGGACATTATTTCCAAATTGATTTTAAACCACTTTATAATGAAATATTTGGGTCTTCTTTTACTCTTTATGAATTTTTTCTCAATCACAACCACAGCCCAATCCAATTGCAAATGTTGTACACCCCATCACCGGGAATTTGATTTCTGGCTGGGAGATTGGGAAGTATTTAGCACCGACCATCATAAAATTGGAGAAAATAAAATAACGAGCATCCAGGATTCCTGTGTCCTGTTGGAAAACTGGAAATCGAAAAACAGTACAGGTACCAGCTACAACTATTTCGATCCCTCTGATCAGACCTGGAACCAATTGTATCTCGACAACGGAGGTTCTATTTTAAAGTTAAAAGGTAGATCTGAAAATGGAAAGATGGTTCTCAAAAGTGAAAAACAAAAAAGTCAAAAAGCTGAGTTTTTCTATTACAATCGAATCATTTGGGAACCACAACCGGATGGCAACGTTTCTCAAAAATGGGATGTAGTCACAGATCGCGATAGTATTTTGCAGGTTGCGTTTCATGGAATATACAGAAGAAAAGGCTGAAGACTCAAGGCCAAAGGCTCTTAGGAGCAGGAAGCTTGAGGCAAAATTCGCTGAAGAAGTTTCCAGTCCCAAGATTTCCATTTGAATTTACAATTAGATGGATATGTTGGGATCAGTATGCGGTTTTAGTTTCATATTGATTAATACATGTATTCAATTTACGTTTTCTAAGTCGACAAAATAAATCTCTTCAGGATCCAGGAATTTTTTATTTGTTGCACATTTGTAAAAGTTAATGACCAAAACCGATAAATTTCTGTTGGCACGAGGCTAAAGATTTGCGCAAGCAGACATTGGGAAATGAATGTTGTCTGGAATTGGAGGTATGGGCAAGAGTTGAAAACAAGATATTGATAACATGCCTATCTCCCGGAATTCTCTTGTCTACAATTCGCCTTATACATGTTTTTTAGTATTTTACTTCAGATTCGAGTGATCATTTCTTCTTAAATTTGACCTAAGTAGTTACAACTTTTTACAAAATGATCAAATATCTGGCGCTTTACTTTTTTATAACAATGGGAAGCTCCCAGTTTTCATTGTTTAGCCAACAAGACTTAAATACAGATTTGTATAAACCGTTGCCCCTGCAACATTTTACACCTCCAAAAGACACATCTTATAAGGATAACAAACTTGTAATTTTCAATATGCTCGAAAAGAGATTTGATACGGTTCAAACAGGAAATAATATTCATAAGTTAATTAAAAAATTTGGGTATTCAGACAATGATCAGCACAATCCAACAGCAAACACGAGCAACGAACCTGATTTTACTTTTTCAAACATACTTCCCGCAGATCAGCTTGCTGAATTTCCCAATTACCCTATATCTCCTGTTGTTAAATTGTTCTTGACCTTTTTTAATCCTTCAAATAATCAGACTCGCTTTGCAACATGCTCGGGCATTCTGATTCACCCGGGATTTATTTTGACGGGAGGCCATTGTGTTAAAAGTAAATTTGATTCAAGTTATGCTGTTTCCTGCACGGTAGTCCCGGCATACAATTTAGGTAGCCGGCCTTTTGGATTGACTACTACTACAAATTGGTATTCATTTACACAATGGACTATGAATGGAAATTTGGATTACGATATGGCCATCATGAGTTTAGCCAATCCGATAGGAAATAATACGGGATGGCTGGATTGGGGCTATCATCCCGATGACAGCTTCTTTACTTCAAGCTCCAATGTATTTTACAGTTTTGGTTACCCGGGATATGATCCTATAGGAAACCCAGTTTTTGAAGAAGGGGAAAGAATGTATTACATGAGTGGAAATATGGATTTTCATCAGTCAAAAAATACAATGTGCCACAATAACATAGGATATCAGGGACAAAGCGGAAGTGGGCTTTATTATAAAGATTCATCGAATAACAGAACAGTTTACGGAGTTTTGAGCCATGGAAATTTATTTCCTCCTTATTTTACCTGCCATTGCAGGATGGATTCCAGTATGTTTAATCATTTCAGCAGCATTATTCCCAACATAAGCAAAGTACAAACCAATCATTTTACCAGGCAAATTCCTGTATATCCAAATCCATCAGGTGGCGTTTTCAATATAGACCTGAGTGAATTTCCTGATAAAGAAATAAAAATTCAGGTACTTGATTTTTTGGGACGGAAAATTGAATTGGAATCTCCAAATAGAAGTAACTCGATAGTAACAATTGACTTAACATCTTACCCTAAGGGTACTTATTTTATCCAAGCAAGCATAGAAGGAAAATTAGTAAATGGGAGAATATTCAAAACCAATTAGCGTCCATAACCACCCATCCTAATGGAGTGTAACTATTATGGAAATTAAAGATGTTAAAACAGTCCTGTATTTATCTTAAAGAGATTTTTCTTATAGATCTCTTTCTATTTTAGTTTCTCAGATAATGGTTTAAACTAACAATATTTATATTTGTTGGAGAGAGAATTATTAGTTAAGCGTGCATGTTTTGGATTGTCCTTAAAAAATAAATTGTTTATTTGAGATTACTGTTAATTATCCAGAAAAAATGGGTCAAGTAATTTTTATTGGTATTAGTTAAATATTACACCCAAAAAAAAGCCTACATCCTTTATAGACATAGGCTTTCAATTTTTCCGGCGTATGAAATTACTTTCCTCGCAATACCTTGTTTATCTGATAATGTAAATAATCGCGATGTGCTTTTGTGGCATCGTCTTTCCCTTTGTTATCTTTCAAACTTTTGTTTAACCTGTTCAATGCCGTGAACACAGCAGCCTTGGTATCCGTACCAAACATCGCCATTTTGTTTTCCATAATGCCGATGAGCTGAGTTACATAAAAATTCTGAAGATTTTTACGATGGCTGTTCACTGAAGTTTTCCAATCCGCTCCAAATATCGCGTTTTCAAGATCTTTCAACACCTCATGTACATCGTAACTGTTGCCGTACATGGTCGTGTTATTGATCCTTCTCAAGGTATTTGAATTTAAGATCGTAATCAAGGTATAGGCCTGCAATCCCAAAATATGAACATCGAGTTTGGGATCTTCAGAACCAAAAAAGAATTGAAATCCTCTTCTTTGTCTTTGAAGATAATTATAAAGAGAAGTTTCTGCATCGAACGCATCGGGCGCAAAAACTCTTTTTGCCAACAAGTCCATGGCCTTTCTTTGATAAGCCTCATCGACAGGAGTATAGGGAAGATTTTTTGAATTTTGTCCGGGCAAACTTCTGTCCAGATAGATTCCACCAATGTAATTGGCCACAGCACCCGTCATATCGTATCGCTGATTGATCAACGCATAGTATTTCACATTCAGATTTTCATAAGTCTTATCCGGTTTGGTGAATTTTTCTTTCAGTCCCCTCATGGTTTTGTTTACCAGCTCAAACCGTTCTTCTGCATAGGCCACCATATCGTTACTTAAATCCCAAACCATCACTCTGGGATCGATACCTCTTCCCGGCCGGGTAATGTCTGCATCATTTCCAAAAATGAGTTTCTTTTCGGTACTTCTTGCTAGAATCCTTTTCAATCCTTCCTCTTCTTCTGCTGCGGAAAAGGGTCTGTATCCGTATTCGATGACCCATTTGTCATAAGGACCTGTGCAGGTGGTGAAGTAATGAGCTTGTTCAGCTTTATTCAAAGCCACGTTCACCACGCTATAGTCCATAACAGAACCAATGACTCCAAGAGTGCCGGTCATGTTTTTATCTTTCAGTTCTTTCGGACTCAGCATTTGACTTGATTTCATGTTGTGACTTAAGCCTAATGTATGCCCCATCTCGTGTAATACCAACTCCGTCATAAACTGGTGCAACAGATTTTTCTTTTCTTCTTCATCTGCATCTAATGTCTCCAAAACGGCCGTTGCAAAAGACCGCTGCACCTGTAAGCCTTTCCCTGCCAAACACATCCGGTGATCGTGTTGGTCTGCAAGTTGCTCAAGTGCTTCCGGTTGATCTGCGCGATAGTTGATGTATCTGTGCATTCTCTCAAACAAGTCGGTTTCCGTCGCAAGCCCGCGTAAGAATCCAAAATCAATAGTAATGTCTGCACCTAAAATTTGTCCGGTGCGAGGATTGATAAAACTGGGGCCTATGGCGAATCCCAGATCAGAAGATACCCAACGGATCACATTGTACCGAATATCTGCAGGATCCCATTCAGCGTCATCCGGCATCATTTTCATAACTACTGCATTTTTGAAACCTGCCTTTTCAAATGCTTCGTTCCACTTGTGGCCAGCATCCATAATGGTCTGCCTCAATTCTACGGGAGTCGTGTTTTCCACCCAAAAGACGATGGGCTCAACGGGTTCACTGATCGCATCGTTCGGATTCTTCTTTTCCAAATGCCAACGCGTGATGATGTCGTGATATCGTGGATTTTCTGTGGTCGTCATGTTTTCCATTTCTTGAGTAAAATATCCAACATGAGGATGTGCAAACCTGGGCTTGAAATTGTTCTTTGGCAATTGGACAAAACTGTGTTGCATTTTAACAGAGATGTAACGGGCATCGGTAATGTCTAAGCCTCCAAAATTTTGTGGATTTAAATTTTCGTATGACAGGTTTACAACCACATCGGTATTGGATGGAAAACTTCTGATTTTTTGGTAAAATGATTTGTCTTTATTGACCGTCCCTAAATTCAGGATCAATCCGGGTGGAAATCCGGGTGGCAAAAAAGGTTTCACCGGATCGAGTTTTTCACTGAGTAACAAATCATCTGCCGAAATTAAAATTCCCAATGAATCTTCGGCGGCTATCTTTTCAGAAAAGAAGATTGCCTCTGAGACATCTACATTGGCAGCTTTGCTCAACGGACTTTTCGGATCAAAATAAAAATTTGGGTTGGAGCGAACCCATTCCAAACGTTCGAAGTTTTTGCGAATTTTAAATAACCAGGTTTCCCTAATCATATTCTGGTTGAGAAAAAGGTCTGCAGGGCCCCCTATGGAAAAACTTTGGTATAAAAATTCTTCGCCAAGCTGTTCTTTGCGGATGTAAAGTTTTATCCTTCCCGTGGCTGTATCCTGAAATAAGGTAAAAAAACCCTCGGTCTTTTTACAACTTTTTGTCTGATCTGCTATCGTGACCTTCTTTGCGGTGTCTTTTGCAGTGCTGTCTTTTTTAACCTCAGCTGTTTTTTCAGGTACTGATTTCTTTTTGGCCTGGCCAAGGCCTTGCATTGGAGAAATTGCCCATAACATACTGATGCTCAATGCATAGAGAAAATAATTTTTCATGTGTTTGGTAAATTAATGGTGAATATGAACTGTTTTAAGAACCCAAAAATAAGGCTCTGGAAATTATCAACGAAAGTTTTCGTAAAAGATTGTTTAAAATTGTCTTCGATCCCACTTTAATAATGCCTGAGGGGTTCCGGGCCCCGCCAGTTCCCTCCACCCGGATGGCCGTCCGTCCAAATCAAAAAAATGAATACTAACAATTGTTAGTATGCTGGCTTTATCCTTAGCCGGAAATTGTCGTTTGGCGATTATCCCGCTGGGATCACATAATTGGAATGTATCCATTCGCCTTCTCCGATTTTAAACCAAAGGCCATCCTGTGCCATTTTATTGACCAGTTCTCCTTTGATCAATTTTCTTTTGATTGGAAATTGTGTACCTGCTCCTTCCCTGACATTGAGCTCAGACACGTTTACTTTCAAATCTCCGGCAGGTTTATTATAATTTTCTAATTCTGAAAGAAATTGTTTCCAGATTACATCATCCAGCATCATTTTCGGACAATCTTTACCTGTGATGTCAAAATGTCTGTGCACCTGTGATGAATGCATCTGATGCAGATTCAGCAGATGATGCGTGAGTTCGATCGTATGCTGTCTGGTTTTAGAAAAATCTCCATCTGAATTTACACACATTTCGATGCCGATGGTATAGTTGTTGGGCGAATCTCCTACAGGTATCTGAAGTTCATTGTGCACAAGTGCTTTATAGGGCTTTCGGGATCCCACATGATATCCCACTTCGCCATCGGGTAAACACCTGACAATGGTTTGATCGTCGACTACATAATGCGCAGAAGCGTAAATGATGTTGCCATTCACACGGATGTAGTCCCTGCTGTTAAAGTAATTTCTGTTGGCCATGGCGTTGGCTCCTCTGGATGTATTGGCTGTCCAGTGAATGATAATCGCCCTCAGATCTTTGAGATTTCTTCCGGGTCTGTTGTAATTGTTCAGTAAACGCTCTGTGATTGCTAACATTTTTATATGATTTAGGCGTTGTAATCAAAATCGTCCTGCCTTTGATCCGCAGTCACTTTGGCTATAAACTCAGATGCTGTATAAGAATCTGGTGACTGCAGTAATTTGTTTTCGATTTCCTGTTTGCTGTAAAGTGCCCTCTTTACATTTTTATAATACAACAAAGTATCGAGTAAATCGTGAAAAAATTTGGATCCCTGACTGAGGAACAATCCCGTGATCAAACAACCCAGTATGCTTTTAAAAGAAAAATCTGTTATCGAATTCAATGGAATCATCGCACCCTGGGTCTTGATCAATTGAAAAAAATCGGCATTGCACAAGAGTGCCACCAATATTCCAATAATACCAGATAACAATTGTATTTTTTTTTCGCGTTTCTTTTCCCAGTCCGTATCCTCAGGAATTTTCAAGGATAAGGAGGGAATATTGAGTTTGATAAAATTGGATACTTTCTCCGTGATTAAACTCAACATGAATAAGGTTACTACAATGGAGATCAATATACCTTCCGTTTGCATGATTGAAGATTTAAAGTGAATGAAAATTTATTACATGGACTTATATTAAACCCGGTTATTTAAGATCACATCCAATAATTTCCGAAGCCATTGAACTCAGAGCCATGATTGTCCATTGCGGATTAACACCAATACTGGCCGGAAAAATGGATGCATCCGTTACGTATACATTATCGTATCCATTTAATTTAAAATCAGTTCCAACAACTCCTGGCAAACTGTTTTTACCGGTCATTGAATTTCCACCCTGCGGATGTGCTGTACTCAGGATCAGGTCTGATTGCTTTAAATCGTATGCTTCAAAATCTTTAATAAAACCATCATACGCATGGGGATCTAACAAGTCAATTCGCAATCCGGGGTTCATCGGAATGACAACATAACGGGCTCCGGCTAATTTTCCAAGCTCGACCATGTCGCGTATGGCAGATTTGATCTTCCGCAGATCATCTGTGCCACTCAGATCGAATTCAAATGCCCGACCCGTGATTCTGTCGTATTTACGATCAATTGTACCCACGTTGGAGGAACCGATTAAGACTCCAAAATTCAAGCAATTGGAATAACGTTTCAGGACATTCCTGTGCGTCTCAAAGTTGAAAGGCAGCGTTATCGCAAATGCAGCCGGTGGATTGTAATAGGTTTCAAAAATGTAATTTTCACTTTTGTGCAAAGCTGCCATCGTAATTTGAGTTCCGTCGAAAGCTTTCAATTCATCTTCAAATTCAAATGCAAATGGAAACGCATAATTACAGGCCAGATTTTTTCCCACCGCTTCGTTTTTTAATTCGTGTTCTGAACTTCTCATGATCAAATGGGTTGAGGCAATGCATCCGCCGCAGATTACTAAACTCTTATGAACACTGATTTCTTCGATCCCGCGACTCGTTTGCACCAGAATTGCCCGGGCTCTCTTATTGAGTTGTCCGGTATCACTTGCTTCGTCCGTTATAAATTTTAATGCATCCGCCTGAGTCATCACGTGTACGCCTTTGGCTTCAGCCCAGGGAATATAAGTCGACTCCATGGATAGTTTTTTACCCCTTTTGTTGCCAAGGTTCCACAATCCGTCTCCATCCTCGCTCCGGGCATTGACTTCCAGTGGATCAATCAGGTCCAGGATGTGGTCGTGTTGTTGATTAAATGCTGAAACTGCATTTCGAAACTTTGTTGCAACTTTTTGATTGATCGCATTATGGTCGATCGGGTGTATGTTGATTTCCTTTCTGATCCGATCGTAATGTTTTTGAATTGCGTTTAAAGGAATTCCGAAATCCTTGTTCCAGGCATCACGCGTTGCCATTGGCATTTCCAGACAAACTGCATTATTGATGACGGTCGTACCGCCCAGCGTTTCACCCTGCAATACCACCATATCAAATTTTTTTGTTTGCTGCAATCCACCTTCTTTATAAAGTCTGGCCAGCATATCCATTTCATCGTCATTCATGTCGGTGTGACGCGAAACACGGCTTCCTCTTTCGACCAGCAATATCTTTGAAGGATCTATATTTTCACAACATGCCAATCTGTAAGCCATCACAGCCCCGGCTGCGCCGGAACCAATAATTACATAATCATACGTGCTAAGATGATCCGCATCGGCCTGAGAAGAACTTAAATGATTCGCCATCAAGGATTCAGGATTTACGCTCATCCCGGGTTTGAAATTGAGTGGATCTGATTCATTCTCCGGCATTGATGGCACATGAGAAAAAGGGGCCGGACTCGAGGGAAGGCAGCCCGCGTAACGGTTTCTTCTTTCGGGTTCGATATAGTTCAGAAAATCACGACCTTGAGGTGTGGATAAATATGATAAGCTTGAAATCGCTTTGAGCGAAATCCCAATTTTATTGGCAATGTTCGAAATCTCTGGAGAAAAGGCTTTGGAGATTTCAGCCGGAAAACGAAGTATATATTTTTTAAGAAAAAAACACCTCTCTTCCAATGACATATTGGAAAATCTTGGCCTCAATGCCATCAAGGGGCATAAAATATTCTCGAGAATATAAAATGGAAAATTGATCAATCCTCTTTTTCTGCCTCGAATGCTTGCAATAAATTTATCTGTTTTTCCCGCTGCAGCCAGTGCATTAACGTTGTCATCTCCATAAATGGCGGTAACGAATGCCTGGGCTGTATCTGCTTCCGAAGGATGGAGCGTTGTGATCTGAAGATCCATGTTGTAATACAAACTCCGGGCTTTGCGGATCAGAAAAATCAGAGATCCGTTTATCAACAGGTAGATGAACAAATATGGTTTGAGATAACCTGGAATAAAACCATTGTTCAGATAAAAATAAATCAACCACAATGCTGCCGTTATAGAACTAAAAATCAGGGGATCGGTGAGGTTATGGGTAAATATCATTCTGACCCCCTTATACCTGAAGCAGTAATAGGCTATCAAAGCTGTTGTGAACGAAAAAGTGATAGAGTTGAGCAGCATCGATTCGGGAGCCTGAATCAATTTATACCAAATTCGGAATAGTTCGCTTCCTTCCGAACCCCATAAAAATCCTGCGACCAGAAACACAAATAAAAGAGTAAACATTAAAAATGCAACGAAATACACCAACATCAGCAATTGTTCGGCAATGGTTGCATCTTTGGTTTTATATTTTTGTTCAAACAGTGTTTTGTCAAACTCATTTCTGCTTCTCAAGTACAATACAAAACTCAATAACGTTACGGCACTGTCTACAATTCCCGACTGAAATAAGAAGTCTTCGCCACTGCTGAAATAATACAGATAAAACGAACAAATTGCAGCGACAAGATTGCCCAACATAAAAATTCTTACAGCAAAAAATCTAATTCCGGTATGAAACGCGGCAATCATGGCTAGCAAAATAAAATTACTGATCTTCCCTATGGTATGCACATGATGAAAGGCATTCGTATAGGTATCAGAAATCAGTTTTGCCAATTGTTCGGGCCATAACAATTTTTGACTATTTAAAGATACAGAACCCACAGAACCCGCGATCAGAATGCTGAGATAGATCAGGAAAAAAATACCCAACAATCTCAATATCCAAAAATCAAAATCTATTCTTTTGAGAATATTGGACCCATTACTTTTTAGGAGGATCCGCTTTGGAAGAACGATTAACCGGTCTTCTGTTCGCTCCTCATTAAATAATTTATGATAAGCCGCATCAAATCTTGCGCTTTGTTTTTTTACCAGAAGGGAAGCAATGAGCCTTGAAAACCATAAACAAACGGGCCCAAGAAGAAGACCATCAAATGAAATAGTTATAAAATATCTCCATGCGATGGGTTCTATCTTATACACAAAACTTTCCGGATAATAATTCCAGATAGCCTTGTCTTCCAGGCTACGCATGCAGTGCGTTTCCAGATAGAGATCGGCAATATAGAGGGGTAAAAAAATTATGAAATAGTGAACCAGAGAACTCGACTTTCTGATCTGCACAATTATGAATGCATAAATGACTCCAAACAAAACAACTTCTGCAATTTGGCTGCAGAAGTTTTTGAAAAATACGATCTTAAAAACAGGATCTATTAAAAAAATAAGAAGGATGGTAAATGCGGTACAAACAAGCATGTGTAAAAGTGTTCGCTTCGCGTTTGAAAGTCCATCCAGTGGATCCACACTTGTATAACCCTTCATAGTAAAAATTGGAATCATATTTACACGGTATTTTATAGGTTTAACATAATCTTTTCTTCATTTGCACAGTATTCTTAGTAATGTATTAAATAACATTATAAAGAAAAATATTTATTTACTCATCACAATACCAAAATTATGGTCGAATTTTTCAAGATAATCTTTAAATCCAGGAGTAATCCGTTTGGTGATCTTACATTTTTTTGAATAGTTGAAACACCTGATCAACTGATCCGTTTCGCCATTTTCAAAAACTACCAGTAATTTTATGGGAACTTCAAACTCTAAAGTTGATTTAGAAGAAAGGATCAAATAATGATCTTTAGTCGCATAGTTAAACTTTTGATTTTTGATTTGAATGCTGCCTTCCGATTGGGATGGCAAAACATTCTGGTCGACGATCCATGAGAAATTACTCACTTTGATTTGACCCGTTACGTGCGCCTGAAATGTTCCGGTACGGAGTGCTGATTCCCCGATATAATTCCCTTTCCAAACCCCTACTGCTTTGTGGTATTTTTGAAGGCTTGCATGCGTTTCAGATTGGATTTTGATATCTGTTGAAGTTTTGTTTTGATTATTTGATTGGGGCCATTTGAGTTCTGCAAGATCAGGTATTCGCACTTTTTGCAGATTCAATGCATCCATCCTGTTCCTCAAATCACCATTGATCGATTGGTGATCGGTATATACTATACGATCTAATTCCAAACGGGTTCTATCCAATTCAAACTTTCTGCAATTAAAATTTCCTGAAATTGATATCTTATGCAAAGAAGTTTTATAGGTCTTATAGCGCAAAACAAATGTGTCCTCGTTTACATCTGTCACCTGAAAAAAGCCCAGGGACGCATCTGAAGTTTTATATGCAAATATGCTCCGGGTTTCATAGTAATCGTCCTGAAAAAACGGCAAAGGAAAATATAACGCAAAGTGATGTAAAGGAAGTTCTCCAAATACGCCATAGTTCAACATCATCAAATTATATCTTCGTATGAAATTGAAGGGTTTTATAGAACCCATGGATGAACATGAAGAACCACAGAGAATTTTTATGCTCCTTGACTGATTTGCTCCATAAAGTTTAAGATCTGCTCCGGTAAAATTCTCTTTTCTTACCAAGCCGGTATCGAGGTCCAGATAATCGCCTGAACGAAGCTGTATGGTTCCTTCAGCTTTTACAGGCCAATATTCTTTTGGATGCATGTTATACCCTACTGTCATGTCATCAATAAAGGCAGTATCCAACACATTCTCCACCCCAACCAGTCTGACATTGATGTCTTCAATACTGTTGATGGCATCGGTGACTTCCTGCGTTACACTTTCCAAAGTGGATTCGAGAACGGACTCGGCGATATAAATCAATAACGGGACAATAATTCCACCAACAATAGCTCCAATAACTCCAAAAATAATTCCTCCCAATAAAGCTCCCAAAACAGCCGCACCCAAATAACAATACCATGGTATACTGATGTCAATATCCGGATCATCTGTTTCAAAACTGACTCTCAGTTCACCTGCAACAATTGCAACTTGTATTCGCGCAGAAAATCTTCCCGATGCATCGTAACAGGTTCCTGATTTTGAAACAGTTCCGCTCAATTGAATAAAATCATCATCGGGACGAATAGACATGCTGGTAAGTTTAACACCATCTCTGATTTCGTGCTCTCCGCTAAAACTGCAACCTGCAAATGAACCTGCGGGCAAACCAATGCCTTCTTCAATTTTCGGACTTATATTTCTGCAGATCCAGGAAAAATTAATAGCGACTGCTGCTCCGGCTCCAGCCCTTGCAAATGCGGATGTAAAGTTGTTGAGATTTCCTATGCTTCCTCCTCCAAAGGTCAGTGCCACACCAAGCGCATCGTTATTGACTGAAGTAGCATCATCTATCACTTTTACATCAGCCCGTGTAATGTCAAGTGTATTTGTACTGGTTCGGGTAACCGGGACCGGCACAATCGGAATAGAATTGTTTTCCAGACTATTTTTGATGGCATTCGCTGCAAGATTCGTCACCGTTGCAGGCAATCCACTTACCGTCAATGTGCAGCTGTACAATTTATTTGGAAAATCAAAAATTACGACGTCCAAATTCGAAGCGTCGCGGTTAACATCCATTCCCACGACGAGATCCAAGGTTCCCGATAATCCTAACGACAGGTTAAGTTCAACACTCAAATGAACCGGATTTACAGCACTTGCTGGCAAAGATGGCGGTCTGTTGAAGTCCAAAGCAACTTCAAAACCCAGCAGATTCCCTAAACTCGAAGGAAGTAACCCTTCCAAAAAACCGTCATTGTCGAATACAGCCGACAAGAGATTTTGTAGTGATTGCGAACTGACTTCAATCACCATATCGTATCCGTGTGTTTGATTTCCAGCCATGACTTAGATGTTTTTAATTTGAATATGAATGCGTGGTTTGATTATCTGTCCATTGGGCAAAACAAAAGAGGCTGCTTTAGAAAACTCATCAAACCTGAATGCCTCCATTTTTCTCTTTGCAGCAGGGCTCAATTCAATTTTAGCGTTTTTAAAAAATTGGACCGGATCATTCAGGAACATCAGGTTGTTCTTTTCAGATTTAAGTAATTTCATGATTTGCTCCTCATGATTGATGACCTGCTCAAGATCGCGGGTGAGATCGGGTCGCATTTTACTCAGCATTTCAACATGGTTCGAACGCTTAAAAATTTCCTTAAGCTTTGACGCTTCATTTCTTGAGACCACTTCCTTTTTATTATCAGCTTTCGGAATTTTCTTTTGCTTTGCCATAATTCATTATTTAAAAAGTTTTAAAAATTTCCTCATTTAGCATTTCTCGTAAATATTTTTTCAAGAACTTTCTGCTGTACTGAAGCGGATTTGAAAACCAGGTCAAATTTTTGTGTCACAAAATCATCGGGAATGAGGACATTTCGCTTTCGAAGCATGATCCTTCTTGGCTTTAAATCCACATCGTACAATGGAAATACATCGGCACAACAATTGAATACCAATTCTGTACAGGATAAATTGCCAATGTTTGCAAAATCAAATTTGAAATCGTATCCTTTTCCAAGATTTTTAATGGCCGTTTCAAAAACTACCTTGCTCGAAGCCAGTAAATCAAGTTGAGGTTCGATGGTATTATTCCGGCGCAAAATGACCAGGTAATCACATTTACAAAAATTAATCAGGTCTTCCATAAAGACTCCTTCAGCCATGGAATGTATAACCGCCTGTTTTCCTTTATAGAATTTGCTGGCAATTACATCCGGAAGCAAAAAATTGTGACTTGTGGTATCTCCTAAGTAGAGTCCGGCATGACTGAAAAAACCAGGGATAAACAAACCGTCCAGATAGTTGGTATAACCTCGTATGAGAATATCGCCATCCTGCACGGTATCCAAAACCTTTCTTACTTCAGCACCTTTAACCTTATAACTTCCCGGATCGTAGAGCAGAAAAAATGGATATTTGAAAACCTTGATGTCTCCAAAAAATTTTAAAAAACTGTTGTAGATAAATGTGAAAATATTCATATCGCAGATTTTAACTCATATCAATAAATTCATAAAGTGGAAAAGCCTTATATCTATTGTTAAGTATGTCGGCTTCTATCGAGGGTGTCCACAAATTTCTCCCGATAAGTTTATTCCGTTCGTGAATAATCCTGTCGTATGCATTTTGTTTTGGAAAATGAAATTCATTTAATTTCACCTTGCTGCAATGCTGAAGATCTTCCTCAAATTGACTAAAAACGATCTCGCAAAACTCCTTATCCATAACCACCACATTGCTTTCAGAATGATGAAAAGCCGACCCGTTAGCGATGTTATATGACCCAATTGAACTGAATTCATCATCGATCACCAGATTCTTTGAATGAAAAGCTCCGGGTCTCTGCCATTCATAAATTTCAACTCCATTCTCCAACAGATATTTAAAATGTTTGGTGCATTCAGCATACATCCAGCCCAGCAGACCATTCAACATGAGTGTTTTTGACGATTTCTCAGAATTAGTGATCAATACCACTTTTACTCCCCGCTTTACGGCTTGTACAAAATATTCAGCAAATATTTTAGGTGGCCGGATGCCATGACATCCCCAATAGATTCTTTTTTGAGCTTTGCTGATTTTTTCGAGGAAAAAATCAGTAAGGTCCAGTTTTGCTAAATCATACGGTTTGTGTGCCCGATATTGGACTGCAACCGGCTTTGCATTGGGATGAATTTGAACTTGATGAAAATATTCTGGAAATAAATCCTGATGATATTGATCATTTACATATACAGATCTGTACGCTTCACAAAATTCTATATAGGACCTGTAATCTGATTTAGTTCTGTTCTTCCAGGCATGTTGCATTTTATAATCCTTGAGAAACTGGAGCTGAATCGGGCTCACGCAATCGCCCTCCAGATATACATCGCTGTCGCGCCAGGCCTTGGGTTCAATTCCACCAAAAGCATATTTATCGCCCCAATTAATCCCTCCAAGAATAGCATGCTTGTTATCAACGATCATGTATTTCTCGTGAAAATGTTGTTTCAGTTTTAATTTAATAGTGAAGGCAATTTGCTTGAAAGGTTTTCCTTTGCTCCAGTCGATAGACCACCCTTCCCACAAAGGATTGTAACCAAAAACTTCAATACCAGAATCCCTTAATTTGTGCAAGGTGCTTGTCATGAACGTTGTACGATTGACAATATCATCGTAAATAATCCTGATTTTCACTCCGGCTTGGGCTTTGCTCCTGAGTAATTCAAATAGTTTTTTTGTGGTACCGTCTTTCATAAAGGAAAACGTTACGATATGGATAGACTCCTTTGCGTTTTCAATTAAAGCCCAACGTTTGGCGTAGGATTGCTTTCCGCTTGGTAACAGCTCAATGGAATTGTTGTATGTGACATTACCAGACACCCCTACAACTCTTTATTTTCCTTATAATTTCCGTTCCGGTAAACTTTTACTTTCTTTTTGTTTTCCAGATACTTGATTTTCCTTTCATAATCCCTGTCCAGAATTTGAATGGAATCGATGATCTTCGTTTTTCCTGTAAATTTCTCCTGTACTGCACTTTGTTCCTGCAGATGCTCTAATTTTCTTTTCTGGCTAACCAGTGTATCCAGTTCTTCGCGGATACTTTGTGCAACAAGCGATGTATCCATTCCCGGAGTTTCAAGAATGGAATCAATAGTTGCATAAGCCGTTTCATATTTCTCCTTGATCATCGAATATTCCTTTGCTTTACGGTTGTCCCTAATTCGATAATAGATGTAACTCGAAAGAATGGAAACAAACAAGATCAATACAACCAGTAGTGGTGTATACTTATGGACTTTGCCCTTCATGGAGGGTTGAGCCGAGTTGAAATTTTTATCCGGCCCGGAAATAAGTATGTTGATAAACACGACCAGGAGCAATAGAACTCCTATAGATATGATTATTTCAAAAGTATTCATACATTCAATATTTAATAGTTAATTACCTGTATTTTTCTTTAAAACAGCCACCATAGTGCCACTCCAGCTCAATCCGGCAAAAAGTGATTCTTTAATATCATCCGGTGCTAAAAGAAAAAAAGCTAGCAATGATCCGATGACAGGAATCAAAATAAAATTTGCCCTGAAATAAAAGGTCTCCGTTTTATTAGGAAACATTTTTTCGAGGAATGGAATGGCTCCTTTAAATTCAGAGGAATAAATTGAAAGGATATGCCCACATAAAGCGCCTATGTAAGTGATAAACACAGGATTTGTAATGAAGTCCATAATTTCTTTGATGGCCATATGAATAATTTTTATATGTTTATAATTTGAGTATTTATTCTTTTTTCAAACAATTCTATATTGATGTAATCAGGAATTCCATTTTAAAGGTTCAGTCAATCTCAATCGATTCAGCTTTTCATGTACCTCCGGCTCAATACCATGTTCTATGGCTTTCCTTTTAATTCGGGAAGTAAGATCCTCCAGTGTATTGCTCTGTTTAATTTGGTCTATTTCGGCCATCATAATATTGTTCAATTGTTCATTAAATTGAAATTGCTTCCTGAGATTTATATTTTCCTGTTCAAGCGATTTTTGGTTTTGAAGGGCTTTCCTTCTTTGGATGTACAACCAGCTTAAAATTCCCGCCAGCAATGATATTCCCGCTATGAGTTGCCAAAAGTATTTCTCCCACCACTTTTCATTTTGTTTGTTCAGCGAATCTATAATCGTTTGCATTTTTGCAAGTGTGGCATCAAGGGGTGCTGTTATTGAATTGGTGATTGCATTTTTCGTGTCTTCATTGAGCAGACTGCTTCTCAATTTAATCCCTAAAGAATCAAATTCAATTTTTTCAACGACACCAGAAACAAAACTGCCCACTAATTCTTTATTGTGTTCTGATAAAATCGTAGAAACGGCATTCTCTATATTCTTTCTTGATTCAGAACTTGAAAAGCTTTTGAACAAACCTTTTATCAAAGTATCCAATTCATGTTCCAATCCAGATCTCAGCTCATTTAAAGCCCATTGAACTGAATCAGAAGCCAATTCTTCACTTGCCCCTCTGATCGCTTGTTTTACAAAAGAATCCAGATTGAGTTTCACGAGTCCATGAGCCAGAGATGCGAACAAAGTGTCGATCAGTCGAGATGACAGTTTTTCCATGTTCTGTACTGATGTTTCTTCAGTCGCCCCGGAAATCAATCCCAAAATAAGATTTCGTCCTGCGCTATCGAGTGGAAATAATTCGTTGGCAATCTGATCTACACTTTTACCCGCCCGATCTGCGCTATTGTAACCAATGTTTTTGACCCACCCACAGGAATACAGCGTAAAAATGAATATCGAACAAAGCAGGATTGCATATCCCCCGTACCTGAATTTTGTATTGCACTTATTCTTAACCATGGTTGGATATAAAATTTGAATAAGTAACTACCTTCTTGTTTATGTTATCCCATTGTTTAATACCGGCTTCAACATTTGAATCTGCATTTCTTTTGACTTGAACCAATGTGTAATTGACTCCTGTTTCGATACGCTCGTATTTTTGAACATATTTACTTGTCCATGTGCCGGTATTTAAATACTGTTTTCCATTTTGAATAATGTGTTGCGGATGGTGGTTGTGGCCGATAATGATGTAATCGTATTCCGATAATTTTCCACCTGCAGACAGGTCCTTAAAAGCTGAAACATGGAGTGGAGGATCCGCAAGACCTAACCATAAAAAAACTTGCCTGATCAATTGCCTGCTTATTATGGGCAATAAAAAATTAAGAATCCAGTCCACTCCTTTTTTTAAAGTGCCATTCCATTCTTTAGTAAGCTCGAAAAAATCGGTGGGTGGTTTTAAATATAGTAAAACAAACAAAACGATAGGCAGAACTACGAAAACCAGCCAACTTAGAACGCGGATCAATGACAACTGAAAGTTCTTTTGAACCACCAGGATGGCGTACCCACCGAAATTTAATAAGGTTTTGTATACTTTAGAAAAGTTTTCATCTATTAAAGCCTGAAGCATGCTACCCTTTACTGTGAGATTATCGACATGTGGAAAATCTAATTCCACTTTATTGATGAGGTAGCGGTTGAAAAAAGAGCCAAATGGTATAAACAACTCTTTTTCGTGCTCTTCCTTAGGCGCTTCCGGTTTTTTGAACATGATTTTCCTTCGCGGAGCAACCTTGTGGTATTCATATTCAGGATCCATTTCCGTTTGCTTTTCATAATTGTGGCCATGATCGATCCACACTTTTTCATATATAGAAAATGCCTTTATAGAAAAAGCAATATGATTCTCAAATTTCTGTCTATCGTTTTCTTTACTACCGGAAATTTCCCACAGGCTGATCCTGAAATAATTTTGCAAAAGGGTCCAATACCATTCGGGGTCGTGGTTTCCAACATTAATGATCAATTGATTTCCCTGACAAATCCATGCCGCTAACGCGCTAAAAAAACCAGGATGGCCCTTTTGCACACAGCTTAATTTCCAAATGCATTTATAATTGTTGGTTTTGAGTCCGTACCTCTTTTCTTTTTCAGAAATACAGGAATTCGGAAGTTTAAATCCTGGATGCGCTTTCTGGATTTCAGTTTGCCATAGATTGAGTTCTTTGTCTCCCGGAACTTTTGTAATTCTTATAAAGTCAACAAAATCACCGTTGATGATAAGACAAAGTGGAGTTTGTCCCGTATTGTTGAATGTAATATGCAAATAACTCAACATCTCAGAAAAAGCACTATCGGAAAAGAAATTTTCAGTTCCCAAAGTGAGCCCTCTGTCGAGATCTCCTTCAGCAAGATGAAGGTCAGATACAATAAAACTATGTTCCCCAATGGGTATAGCTTGAATCATAGCAGATTCTTTTAGTAATGATGCAAATCGTTAGTACAGGTTTCAAAAGTACTCCATCACCAATTGCAAGAGAAGGGGATAATTCCTGTATTTAACGGGTGATTTTCCTGTATTTGGTGAAAAGGTGAAACGCAGCAATGAGAATGGGCTTGTAGGCTTGTAGGCTTGTAGGCTTGTAGGCTTGTAGGCTTGTAGGCTTGTAGGCTTAAATTAATTACAGACTGCTAATATTTGCTAAAGATGTCTTTGTATTTAAATTGAAAAAAATGTTTCAATGATATTAACATATGTTAGTTTAACTCCAACTATCAACTAACATTCAGCAACTGCTTCTCCAAAACAAATTCTATCTTATGTAAAAATCCAATTCCATTTGGACCGGACCTGTTCTTTCGTGCTCGAGTAAAAACTTCTTGCGCCAGAGGCCGCCTGCATAACCTGTCAGGCTGCCGTCCTTTCCGATCACTCTATGGCAAGGTACTATAATGGCAATAGGATTTTGCCCGTTGGCGTGAGCTATGGCACGGATGGCCAATGGATTATTCAATCGTAATGAAATTTCCTCATAACTACAGGTTTCACCATAAGGTATTTGAATTAACTGATTCCAGACCATTGTTTGAAACGGGCTGCCCATTAAAATTACTGGAAGTTCAAATTGTTGTAATTTTTTTAAAAAATAGGCCTCTAATTGGATCCTGGTTTTATTCAACAATTCATGTGCGCCGTTTTCAGGTTTCAGATCCCATTTCTTACAAAAGTCCTCAAATGCAGAAAATTCACGATCCGCATTTGAAAATTCAAGATAACACAATGTGTCCTCGCTCACAGCTGCCAGCATATCACCCAATGGAGTATCGAATACTTTACTTATGACTACTCTTGGTTTAGGTGAAATATCCATTACGTGGGGCTTAAAACTCAAAACAAGAAGCTACAGGCAGATCGGTTACGAAATATTTTAAAGGCTCTTCTAACTATCATCAATTCTCTATCATCTTTACTCCATCATCTTTACTCCATCATCTTTACTCCATCATCTTTACTCCCTGCTCTATTCCAGGTGCTGTTTCAGCCAGGCATGTACTTCTTTATAAAAAAACCTGCTGTTCTCCGCTTTTAAGATCCAGTGGTTTTCCTCGGGAAACACGATCAGTTTAGAAGGTACTTTTTGCCTTTGCAGAATGTTCCAGTTTTCTATACTGTTATTTACAGGAACGCGGTAGTCGAGTTCTCCGATGGTAACCAGCATGGGTGTCTTGAATTTATCAGCATAATACATTGGATTCTGTTCTTTCCAGGTTTTGGATTTTGACCATGGGGTTCCGCCATTCATCAATTCGCGTCCGAAAATGTAATCGCTGCTTCCCCATTGTGAAATGCTGTTGACTAATCCAGCATGACTGATCAGGCACTTGTAGTGGGTGGTTGTTGCTTGCAGCCAATTGGCGAGGTGACCGCCATAACTGGCCCCGCCCGCAGCTTGTTTGCTTCCATCGATGAAGGTATATTTGAGTAAGGCATATGCAGCAGCTTCGTTGATCTCGTCGGCCGGTCCTTTGAAAGGATCCAAAATAATGTCTTGCGAAAATTTTTCACCATACCCCGTTGAACCTGTAAAATCAGTCAACAACAACACATAACCCGGACTGGCTAACAAATGATAGTTCCAACGATAAGACCAGCTCTCCTTCCAGGACCCGGCTGGTCCTCCGTGAATCACCACAAACAAGGGGTATTTTTTTGTGGGATCGAAGTGCGGCGGTTTTATCAGCAAATTCCGAATTTGTTTTCCTCGACTGCTTGTAAAATAAAAAGTTTCATAGGAAGACAGAGCAATCGTATCCAGTTGAGCACGATTTGCGTTCGACAATATTTGATGGGTTCCATCGCGATCAATGCGTACGATCTCGCCCGGAGCATTTACCGATTCCCATTGTGCTAAAATTACCGGAGGACCTGTTCTACTTATACTTAAATTTGAATAACTACCAGTCGTTAGTTTAGGAAAAATCCGGGGGCTTCCTCCTTCCAGGGAGTACACCATTAACCGGTCTCTGCCGTGATCTTCCACCGAAAGATATATTTCGTTTCCTTTGGGGACAAACTGATTGACCGGGCGGTCTGAATTTTTATCGATGTAGAATTTGTTTGACATATCAGGCCAGTCAAAGCGGACCAGTTTTGAAAGGTTATACAACTTGCCATTGTTACATGGACTCTCCATACATAACAAATATTTTCCATCGTCACTAATTTGCGGTTGAGTAAATTCATAACTGCCTGTAGTTAGTTTAGTTTCAGCGCCGCCATCTCGTCCAATCTTATATAAATGATACTCCGGTTCCCTATATGCCTGCGTATTCCTTTCGGTAGTCGCTGAAAAAACAATTACGTTTCCATCTTTAGACCAATTAGCAGATTCTATTGAAAATCCGGATTCTTTGATAAGCATGGCATCTTTAAATAAGTCGCTGCACTGCGCACTGTCCAGAGGTTGTACAAACAAATGAGTCTGCTTCTCGTCGAGCCATTTATCCCAGTTCCTGATGGGAAAACTGGTATAGACCCTGGCCTGATATTTTTGTTTCTTCTTTTCTTCAATCATTTTCTTGTTGCAACTATCTGTCACACAACCTGGAAACACTGAACTGTTAAACAGTATCCATTTTCCATCCGGGCTCCACTTGGGTGCTGAAGCCCCTGTGCTGATTTTTGAAAATCGTTGTGCTTCCCCACCCTGGGCCATATTCATCAAATAAATTTGAGCAACATCATCGCCTTCTCTTTTTGCAGTAAAAGCTAAAAACTTCCCATCCGGACTCCAGGAATAATTTCCTTCACCGGCTTTACCCGTAGTGAGCCTCCGTGGTTTTTCATTCCCTTCTGTTGGCATTATCCAAAGGTCGCTGACTTGCTCCTTGTCTTCATAAGAAGGTTCGGTCATCTGATAAACAACCCATTTCCCATCCGGACTTACGGCCGGAACACCAATGCGTTTAAGCATCCACATGGCTTCATGAGTCATTGCCTTTTTATCCTGCGCCAGGCAAGAAGCAGCAATAAAAACCCAGAAGAATATTCTGAATAAATGATTCATAACTATTTTATTACTAAAAACTAAAATTGAATAACTTATGAAATTAGAAAATTTGAGGTCGCTAAAATTCGATTATTTACCCCAAACTGCAACTCTGGCTCTTCCTCTTCCTCTCCCAGCGGTTTCATACCAGAATTCAATTTTAGAAAGCCTTCTGAGCCCTCCATTTAATTCAATGACCCGGGTTTGGCCTCCCTGCTTTATCAGCGACTTGACTGGAACATCCTGCACGCCACCATTATCAAAATAAACTTTCATGTCGTACATACGCAAAGGCGCATCGGTGATTCTGACAACGAGTTTACTGTATTCATCGCGAAGGTCTCCAAAATGAATGACATCGCGGTCTACACCAAAGGTCACCCATTTATCGCCAATAAATTTCCAGCCATCTGATTCTGTCAGTTTACCCGGGCCACAGGAACCTAAAAGAAAAATCAAGCCCAATAAAACTATTGTCAAATTTTTCATCTTACAAATTTATGCGAATATACAATTTCTCTTTTTTTGAGATCTCTCCAACCAGGGCAGACAATTCCATGCATATCAAGGCCAGAATCCTTATTTTCGCGGCCAGAATATGTTTGGAGAGTACGATGTCATTGTAGTTGGAGCAGGCCACGCCGGTTGCGAGGCTGCCACTGCTGCAGCAAATATGGGTTGCAGGGTCCTGCTCGTCACCATGAACATGCATACCATCGCGCAGATGTCCTGCAATCCTGCTATGGGAGGTGTTGCAAAAGGTCAGATCGTAAGAGAAATCGACGCACTTGGCGGATATTCTGGCATTGTGACAGACGAAACCCGGGTTCAGTTTCGAATGCTCAATCGTTCTAAAGGCCCGGCTATGTGGAGTCCTCGTGCACAAAGCGACCGCAATCTCTTTGCACGAAAATGGCGCAATTTGCTCGAGGCTCATCCGCTCATTGATTTTTGGCAGGATATGGTAAAAGGTCTGATCATCAAAGACAAAAAAGTGAATGGAGTAATCACCGGAATGGGCCAGCGCATTGAGTGCAAAACGGTAGTACTCACAAACGGAACGTTTTTAAATGGCATCATCCATATCGGTGAAAAACAATTCGGGGGTGGACGCGCCGGCGAACATGCTGCGACAGGAATTACAGAACAGCTGGTCAGTCTCGGATTTGAAAGCGGCAGGATGAAAACAGGAACGCCTCCGCGTCTGGATGGGAGAAGTATCAATTACAAAATTCTCGAAGAGCAACCAGGAGATGAACATCCTTCGAGGTTTTCATTTTTAAAAACCAATGTTCCTGAACAACAGTTAAGCTGCCATATCAGCTATACCAATCAGGAAGTCCACGACATATTAAAAACCGGATTCGACAAAAGTCCGATGTTTGCCGGCAGGATTAAAGGCCTCGGTCCGCGTTATTGCCCTTCAATCGAAGATAAAATTGATCGCTTTGCAGAACGCGACCGGCATCAGCTGTTTATCGAACCGGAAGGATGGGATACACACGAAGTCTATTTGAATGGCTTTTCTTCATCACTCCCAGAAGAAGTGCAGTACAAAGCCTTGCAGAAAATTCCCGGCCTGGAACAGGTGAAAATGTTCAGGCCCGGATATGCTATCGAATACGATTATTTTCCGCCCACGCAATTATCCTTAAGTCTTGAAACGCATTTGGTTTCCAATCTTTTTTTTGCAGGACAAATCAACGGCACGACCGGTTATGAAGAAGCTGCATGCCAGGGTCTCATGGCCGGAATCAATGCTGCACTGCGCGTTAAAAACGAACAATCGTTAGTTTTATCCAGATCAGAAGCATATATCGGCGTACTGATCGACGATTTGGTGAATAAAGGTACTGAGGAACCTTACCGCATGTTTACTTCCCGCGCAGAATTCAGGATCCTGCTGAGACAGGATAATGCAGACCTTCGCCTAACACCCATAGCTGCCAATCTGGGAATGAACCATATGGAAAGCCGTTTAGAACGGGTCCGCCAAAAATCAGAAGGCCAAAAAAATATTTCAAAACTCCTGCAATCTGTTTCAGTTTCTCCCGAACAAATAAACGACTACCTCACTTCTTTGGGTTCTTCTCCTACAGAAACCCGATTGAAACTAAGCCAGCTCATAACCCGGCCCAATGTAAGCATCGCCGGACTCATAACATTATTGCCGGAACTCGCATCTTCGCTCTCTGAATTCGATGAGGAAGTTCTTCAATGTTCAGAAATACAACTTAAATACGAAGGGTATATCAAAAAAGAACAGGAACTGGTAGACAAAATGACGCGCCTGGAACATATTAAGCTGAATCCTGAGTTCGATTATTCAGGGATTGCCGCACTCAGCAATGAAGCGAAAACCAAACTCTCGAAAATAAAACCCATCTCCATCGGACAGGCAAGCAGGATCAGCGGCGTGTCCCCATCTGATATTTCAATTTTGCTCGTGTATTTGGGAAGATGAGATGATGGATGATGGATGATGGAGAATGCATAATTGGAAATGGTCCGATGCCGGCGCAAGTCTCCAGACTTGTGCCAATGAATTTTCTAACTTACTCGCTGAACTAACATACGTTATTTATATTTAAATTAGCTTAATAAGCTGCTTTTCTTTTGAACTTCCTATGCCGGCGCAAGTCTCCAGACTTGTGCCAATGAATTTTCTAACTTACTCACTGATCTAACACACGTTATTTATATTCAATTTATGTTAATAAACTGCTTCCCAGGCTGGCGCAAGTCTCCAGACTTGTGCCAATGAATTTTCTAACTTACCCGCTGAACTAACATACGTTATTTATATTTAAATTAGCCTAATAAGCTGCTTTTCTTTTGAACTTCCTATGCTGGCGAAAGTCTCCAGACTTGTGCCAATGAAAATATAACTTACAAGCCGATCTAACACACGTTAGTTATATTTAAATTACCTGAATAGATTGCTTTTCTTTTAAACTTCCCATTATATCTTTAGCTATTGACTTTCTCACCATACTGTTTTCAGTGCAGATATTTGGTGAGTTATGAGATCTTCCTGAACGACCAGGGGATAACACTTGATTACCGTAATCGTACAAACGGAGTTATCTGCTGAAAAAGCTGTGAGCTTATAAAAGCCAGGAAGGTATGGGCTTAAATTAAATTGTACGGGTTCTGATTCAAGATACCCATCCTCTAATAGCCTGCCAGTCTTCCTGTCGAATAGTTTAAAATTCCTTAAAGATTTTGCAACGGGTGCAGATTTAATGCGAATGATTTGTTTTTCGGTGCCTGCAAATTCTGAAAGCTTAATAAAATCAGGAGGAAAAAAATTCTGCGCTTCCGGACCATTGCTGCCCTTGTTTTGAATACTTAGGGAAGTGACCCGGCAGGGTCCGCTTCGGAGATCGCACTGCACAAAAAAATCTTCCGGACAAGGTACTGTATCAGACAGATACAACTTCATAGCGCTTCCTTTTCCATCATCCGGTAAATTGTAATACCTCCGGGCTGTCATTTTCTCAGTCAATATGGGGTGTGCTTCTTCATTTTGAAATCCTTCTTGTAATTCAAACACACTCCCAGCGTAATGTTTGACGATGGCGTGCCTGAGATAAATCAATGGCATCTTAATATTTAAACAAGGCAATGACCGTTAAAACAAAGAGAACGATCAGCAAAAGTATAATCCCTACCATATAAGAAGATCCGACCCCCGGACCCTGCTCGGTATAAGCATTTAATCCCTTTTCAATTACAAAATGGCAGCCAAGAACTCCGGCTATAATCAGTCGGATCAGGAGGAAGCGCTTCGGAACAAATTCAAGATAATACAATCCAAAACTCAATGGAAGAATGATCAGGGGTACAAATACGCTGATCTTTATCCAAAATGCATCCATATATTTCACCGGCGAATGACTTGCCTGTATTAAAACAACTACCAATAAATACATCAGCAACCAATACAATTCCGGACCAACCAGCCATTGTGCCATTCTATTCATACAGATTTCTTTAACTTGAAATTATAACATTGACCATAGAGCCATGATCCTATTTCCTTTTCTAAATAAGGGCACTTCTAAAAATCCCTGCTACTTCGTTGTAAAAATTTTCTAAACGCCTCTCCCGCCTTGCGGGATATGCAGTAAACTCTGAGTTTAAAAAATTCACACGCCTCGTCTGAGAGGTTTTTTATAAGTCCCCATAATTCAAAATCATCAATTTCATCTGCAATTTAGTCAATTCCGTAAACTTCAATATATTGCAGTAAATTTATTTATTATTTCAATTCTTTCTTTGTGATAAATCAGGAAATGTTTTTCAAAATAGGTATACTTGCTGATATCCTGTTGATCATGCTTTCTGTTTCCGGAATGTATTTCAGTAAAGACAGCATGGATGGATATTCTCAGATGGGAAAAATTTTTGTCTGGCTAATTCCGCTGGCTATCTCCATCCTTATTTTGCTTGCTTTATTTCTGAAAAGCAAGGATAAATTGATGCTTGCCAATATTTTACTTTGGATTCCGGCTACCCCTTTTGTCATCGGACTTTTGATCACTGCCTTTTTGGCTCTGGTTTTTAATCTTTTTGGCAAGTCAACCCATTGAATACTTTTTCCAACTATTCTTTAATAAAAACCTATGATATTTTTTGTTTACTTACTGTGCCTGATCATAACCGTTTTACAAATATGGAATACTCTACAATTCAAACCCATGGCAGGAGATCGTGCAGTGGGACAAGCCTGGGTCATGATTTTCCTGGCTTTAATTTTTACATTGTGTACGGCATTGTTATTTTTTTTAATGGCGAGAAAAGATTGTTTTATCTGGTTTCGCGAAAATATCAATTTTGGAAAGTTTTTTATTCCGCTATTTTGCCTTTGTTACATCATTGCCGTGTTCTTTAGCTCCGTGTTTAAAACTGAGTGGCATAGCGACAGCACTTTTCCTTATTTGCTCAGATTTCTCTCCTTAGGACATTTTTATATTTGGATCCCCTTGGGTGTCATGCTTCCCTTTTATTTTCTCATTCGCGATGGAGGAGTTCAGGCCATGGCCTTAACTTATGTAAAATATCCACTTCTGCTCGGGATCCTATTTTCGGGTTTGTATTCCGGACTTACGCTGTACGGTTGGCTTGCCGAGAAGATTAGTCTGTCTCAAACAAAAGCTAAAAATGAAAAAGAAGTCATTGACAAATTTCACCTACAGAATCTAGAAAAAATTGCAAAATTTGATCCCGGTGAAAATATATACGGTCTTCTAAGTTATTCTTTTCCCGGAAGACCCCGGGATATCAGGGAGGCCGCCTTGAATAAAATTAAAGAAAGACCCCAATGGGAAGAGCAAATTCTCGACGTCCTGAAAGACCGTAATAATTATCCTGAAAGTTATTATTATTTGAGCGGAAATGATTTAAATCACCCGGAAATCTTTAAAGATCATATTCGTCAAAGTATCGTTTTCTTATCCGTTGATGTCGGAGAGTTTTTAAAAGAAACAAATAATTACCAGGATTGGATACTCGACCATTATCATATACCGCACATGCTTGATGCGTTGGAGTTTCACTATAAAACAGAACAATCTTATTTCGCTGAAAATGTTTTGAAACTGAAGAATGCAATCGTGCTCAATACACCTGATGAAGCTAAAAAGATTCGGTTTAATGCATTGATATCCATAGAACAGTGGTTAAAAAAACACAAGCCAAAATGAAAACAATTCATGTTCCTTTTGTAATTCAATATTCGCTTTACCTTATTTTGATTTCTACTTCCTTCTCTTGTAAACATGGTAAACCTGTTACGCAAACGGACGTGACCAGGAGCAGGGATAGCTTAGAAATGTCAAATACCATCCATCAGTTTTACAAATGGTATCACGGTATCATTTCAGACACCATCCAGGATTTTAATTTTGTTGATGATTCAGGCGATCGTTATAAATTGAAGAGAGAACTTCTGAAAATTTATTTGGACAAATTGAATTCAAGTGGACATTTAAGCAACTCATTCATTGCAAGAGAAGAAGCTTTCTATTTGGAATGTGAAAAATTATGGCAAGACGAAATTGTAGGTGAAGTCCCATCCTGTATGGATGGAGATCATTTCTTTTGTGCTCAGGAATGGGACATGGATTTTTGGACCAACTCCCCAATTGTACTGGATGTTTTGGACTCCGATTCTGCACAGGTCCGTATGGTTGGAAAATCTTTTGGACTTGAGCTAGAGCGCAAATTTAAACTTGTCCGTGAAGTTGGAATCTGGAAGTTGGATTTTATTGAATGCGATATGGGATTCTGATTCAGGAATCGTAAAACATAATTGAATCATCATTAATTTCGAATCGCCACGATGGAGCTTTCTCTTTCCGCATAGTAGATGCAATGAACAAAAGGATTTCTCTTCTTTTCCGAATAGGAATTTTTGTCAAACTCTCCCATTTAGCAGTTGGCGGAATATCAATAATTAAATGAACCGATGATCCGCCCATCTCATAATAAAAAGGGAGACGAATACCGTCATCTAAATAAATAATCGTTCCGCTTCTTCCTTGTTCATTATATTCTAGCTTTGGTAAATCAGGTTTTCCAAATAAAGCTTGCCTGAAATTTTCCAAAATACTGAAATTTGCCTGATTGCGTATTTCCGCTTCTTCCGGTGATAAATCATTTGAAACCGAAATGGAACTCCTGTCAAAATGTTCAGCGCTGTTTTTTCTTTGGGCGTTTTGTTGTTCGCGAATTAAATACTCTTTTATATTTAATTCATTAATGATTCCTGAATCATATGGAGTAAAATTTTTAGTTTCATCGGAATGTTCCAATTTTGTAAAAATTAATTGGTGAAACCAACCTTCATGGTGATGGAATTCCAGGGTATAATTTCCAGGTTGCCAACCTATGGTATCCCACAGGGTCTGAACATTGCCATTTAAAATATTTTCAACTTTACCCTGATTGACAATCTTGTCTTGAAACAAGAGAACAAAATCGGAATACCCTGTATAACCTGGTTCAGGCAACCAAATGACTAATTGTTGGGATCCCGGATATCTTACAAATTTTACAGAGATAAAGTTCTGAAGAGGAGCGCCATTTCCTTCATTCCTTATTGCACTGAATGTAATGATTCCTTCGTGTATGTCTGCCATTATTGAATCTTATGAATTTATTGGACCAAAAATAAAGTTCCAATAAAATTTCTTTTATCCTGCAGTTCAAAAATAAGTTTTAAAATTTATATCGGGAGGGTAAAAGCAAATGGAGATTCTGAATTGGAATTCTAATTTCTCTAATACTTCTAAAAGGTAGCCGCAGACACTTCATTACAAACATCTTAGGGATTTGTCAAAAATAGCAATTTATTAAATAAACCTATCTTTTCAATTGTCCAATCCCCATTTCAGAAATAAAAAAGCTGAAGTTGATTTACTAACGATTGTTAGATATCTACTTCAGCCTTTTAATGCCGGAGAAATGGCACATTTAATTTATTATCTTTTCTTGACCCGGGTGGTTGTTTTTGTAGTTTTAACTTTGGTGTTGCCTCTCGGCCCCGTAACGGCTTTTGTGGTTTTGGTCCGGGTGACCCGGTATTTGCCGACGTTTGCGGAATGCCTGGTCCTAACGGTAACTGAAGAACTGCGGAATGGAGTGTATACCCTGTGAGCATGAACTACGCGGTGTGTGTGTACTACCGGATAATGCCTGTGATAGCGGTGATGGAATGGATGCCATACATGCCAGCTAAAGGGTCTCCAGGGTCTCCACCAGCCAGGATAATGTCTCCACCTCCAGGGCGAAACCCAGGGTCTATAGCCCGGCGCATACACAAACCTCACACAAGGCCAGGGCCAAACATTTATGACAATCGCCATATTATCATCCATATCGTAAAACGGATTTGGTCCACCGCCTTTCATCTCCTCCCCACCTTCTTTTTCGGGAGAAGCAACTTCATCCTGTGGTTCCAGTATGATTTGTTCACCGTAGATATCTTCATCTCCTACAATCTGCAGAACTGCAGACTCAGCACCATTTTTTTCAAGTTCTATGACAGCAATATCCTGATTCTCATTTTCTGAAACCGGCACCTGTAATATGAAAATGTGAACATCATTTTCAACTTTACTGACGACCTTTACATAATCAATTTCACCATCCGAATTCAGGTCGAGATTATTGACTTTGTTGTCTTCGGAATTGATGCGTTTTTCGAAATCCTCAGGAGAACTCGATTGCTTGAACATTTCCAATGCAGCCTGTAAACTGAAGTGATCCCCGGGAAGTCCGGTCGAATCTGTTGCGGCTGTTTGGGAAAATGCAAAGAATGAGCAGGATAATAAAACGATCATCCAGCATGATTTTAATCCATATATGTTTTTCATCTTTCTGATTTTAATCTGTAGATTCCAAAAATACGATAAAGTTTAATTACAACGCTTTGAATTTTATTTTAAACGGCTTTTTAATAAAATCTCTTCATTTTATTAACAACAGGAGGAATTGTTCACATTTCGAAAATATTCTATATGTCTGAAGAGTTTTTCCGGGAGTCAATTCTGGTATATGTTCATTTTAGTAATTAAGAAGAAGGGCCCATGAAATTTTTTAATCCATTTTAAGAAAAATCTCGACATTTAATTTTTTAATTACCCGGCCCATGGGTAATTATTTCAAAACTGAAAAGCCTGTTAATGCTTCGGATTTAAGTAGGTTTAGTCTTTACAATAAATACAATCCGCATTATTTGGCAATGAATGATTTCATGTCCTATTTTTGCAGCCTAATTTAAAAAAAATGCAGCTTTTTCCTCGTTACGATCAATTTCAAGCCCGGCATATTGGAACTATAGGTCCCGATGTGGCAACCATGTTGAAAACATTAGGTGTACAAAGTCTCGACGAACTCATCCAGCAAACCGTTCCAGACAGCATACGATTAAGAGACGGGCTCCGGGTGCCCGAAGCGCTTTCAGAATACGATTACCTGTCGATGTTGGCTGAAATTGCTGCAAAAAACAAGTTGTTTAAGAATTATCTGGGTCAGGGTTACAGTGGAACGGTTACTCCAAATGTGATCCTTCGCAACGTATTTCAAAATCCAGGTTGGTATACGCAATATACTCCCTACCAGGCTGAGATCGCACAGGGACGATTGGAGGCTTTATTGAATTTTCAAACCATGGTAGCTGATCTTACCGGACTGCCTATTGCTAATGCATCGTTATTGGACGAAGGCACTGCTGCTGCAGAGGCTATGTTGATGTTTTACCACCAGAAAGCCAGGAAAACCAAAGAAGAATCTCCAGATGTATTTTTTGTAGATCGCCATGTTTTTGCACAAACGCTTGCCGTATTGAATTCAAGAGCCTGGCCTGCAGGAATCAGGATCGTAATAGGCGACACCCAAACAGACCCCATTCCAGACCGGTGTTTCGGTATTTTGATCCAATACCCGGACTGCTCCGGAAAGATCGTCAATCCGGAGTCCCTTATTAAAAAGGCACACGAAAAAGATTGCCTCGTTGCTATGGCAACCGATCTGATGGCTCTCTGCCTTTTAAAGAGCCCGGGAGAATTGGACGCCGATGTGGCATTTGGAAACAGTCAGCGCTTTGGTGTTCCCATGGGTTTTGGAGGACCCCATGCAGCATTTTTTGCAACCAAGGAGGATTTTAAACGGAATATTCCGGGAAGAATTATTGGTGTTTCCATCGATGAAAAAGGAAATAAAGCACTTCGCATGGCATTGCAAACCCGGGAGCAACATATCCGCCGTGAAAAAGCGACTTCAAACATATGTACCGCCCAGGCATTGTTGGCGATTATGGCTTCGATGTATGGCGTATACCATGGCCCCATAGGATTGAAAGCAATTGCCAGAAGGATACACGACATGACCAGCGCCGTTGCACAAGCTTTGAAAACCCTGGGTTATGAACTGGAATCCGAAACATTTTTTGATACCATAGCGGTACGCGCTGATCAGGCTCAGATGGAATCGATCCGCCAAAAAGCCTTACATACAGAGATCAATTTGTGGTACACCGATTCGCATATTTTGATCAGCTTTGATGAAAGCCATGGGGAGGCAGACTTACAATCGTTAGTTTCTGTATTTTCTTCAAATGCTTCCGTAGAGATTTCAGGATCTCCAATCCCCTGTTTACCTTCTGATTTGTTGAGGAGTTCCGACTATATGACGCATCCGGTTTTTAACCGCTACCACACGGAAAGTGCGATGATGCGTTACATCAAGAGTCTTGAAAACAAAGATCTTTCTCTGGTTCATTCGATGATCTCTCTGGGTTCCTGTACCATGAAACTCAATGCGGCAACCGAACTCATTCCGGTCAGCTGGCCCGAATTTTCAAACATCCATCCTTTTGTCCCGGGCAACCAGGTTGAAGGCTATCTTCAAATGATTGACGAACTCGAAAATTACTTATGCGCTGTGACCGGCTTCACAGCATGTTCATTGCAACCTAATTCGGGTGCACAGGGAGAATTTGCCGGATTGCTGGCCATCCGCGCATACCATGAATCCCGGAATGACCATCACCGAAACATCGCGTTAATCCCTGCCTCCGCTCACGGAACCAATCCTGCCAGTGCAGTCGTGGCCGGATATGAAGTCGTGGTCACGCCATGTGATGACCAGGGAAATATCATCGTTTCCGAACTGAAGTCAAAAGCCGAACAATACAAGGATCGGCTGGCTTGCCTGATGGTCACCTATCCATCCACGCATGGTGTATTTGAAACTTCTATACGCGAGATTTGTCAGATCATCCACGACAACGGAGGGATGGTTTATATGGATGGAGCAAATATGAACGCGCAAGTCGGACTGACCAGCCCTGCAGCTATTGGTGCGGATGTCTGTCACCTGAATCTCCATAAAACTTTTGCGATCCCTCACGGTGGAGGAGGTCCGGGTATGGGCCCCATTTGTGTAAACGATCGGCTGAAGCCGTTTCTCCCCACCCATCCTTACCAATACAAAAACCCGGGTTCTGAATCTGTTCCCGCTGTCTCTGCTTCAACTTATGGCAGCGCCAGCATCCTCTTGATTTCGTATGCATACATACGCTTGTTAGGTCCGGATGGATTGAAAAAATCGACGGAACATGCCATCCTGAATGCAAATTACATAGCTGCACGATTGAGTAAACATTATAAAGTCCTCTACACCGGAGAAATGGGCCGTGTGGCTCACGAACTGATTCTCGACCTTCGTCCTTTTAAGGATGCGGGCGTGAGCGCCGAAGATGTTGCCAAACGCCTCATGGATTATGGATTTCATGCGCCTACCTTATCTTTTCCGGTAGCAGGAACAATCATGATTGAACCCACAGAATCTGAAAACCTGGAAGAACTCGATCGCTTTTGCGATGCGCTGTTGAACATTTTCAACGAAATTATGGAAGTTGAAAGAGGCGAATATCCAAAAGACAATAACGTCTTGTGTAATGCTCCACATACCGCAGCGATCATCACCTCGGATCATTACGATCTGCCTTATTCCCGCGAAAAAGCCGCTTATCCATTGGCTTATTTGAAACTACAAAATAAATTCTGGCCCAGTGTAAGCCGGGTAAATAACGCCCATGGAGACAGAAACCTGATTTGTACTTGTCCACCGATGGAATCTTATATGAACTCCTGATGATTGTTGTCACGGGAGCGGCTGGTTTTATTGGTTCCTGCCTGGTGTCGTATCTGAACCACAGAGGACATGATAACCTTATTCTTGCAGATGCCCTATCTAAAAAAGAAACGCCCAATTTATATGGGAAAAAATTCAGTGCATATTTTGACCGGCGTATTTTTCTAAACTGGTTGGAATCAAACGCATCTCAAATTGAATTTGTATTTCACATAGGCGCACGAACAGACACCACAGAATTTGACGAACAAATTTTTGAAGAACTCAACGTCAATTACTCTAAGAGAATCTGGAAAATATGCACCGATTACGATATTCCTCTGGTTTACGCATCGAGTGCTGCAACGTACGGCAGTGGAGAGTTTGGGTACAGCGATGACCACAGTAAAATTTCTCTTTTGCAACCCTTAAATCCATATGGTTGGTCGAAACAATATATGGACCAATGGGTACTTACACAGGATGCCCATCCTTCACGTTGGGCAGGATTTAAGTTTTTTAATGTGTTTGGTCCCAATGAATATCACAAAGGCCGCATGGCTTCAGTCATTTTTCATGCCTGTAATCAAATCCTCCTAAGTGGCAAGATGAAATTGTTCCGTTCAAATGATCCTTCAATAAAAGATGGCGAACAAAAACGCGATTTCATTTACGTGATCGATGTGTTGGAAGTACTTTATGATTTTTACATTTCTTCAAGGCCCAATGGAATTTATAATATGGGAAGTGGTGAGGCCCATACGTTTAAAGATCTGGTCCATTTCACTTTTGAATCTCTTGAAATTCCGGAACAAATCGAATACATCGACATGCCCTCAGATCTGATGAAGACCTATCAGAATTATACTTGTGCCGATATGCAAAAATTGTATCAAAGCGGATACAACAGGCCTATGAGTCCTTTCCGGGATTCTGTACACGCTTATGTAAAATATTTTTTGAAGAATCAACGCTATTATTGATTTTATTGCCAACTGGGGCTTTTCGCTTTGAGCTTTTCGCTTTGAGCTTTTCGCTTTGAGCTTTTTGCTTTGAGCTTTTCGCTTTGAGCTTTTTGCTTTGTGCTTTTCGCTTTGTGCTTTTCGCTTTGTGCTTTTCGCTTTGTGCTTTTCGCTTTGTGCCTCTTATAAATTCCCCGTCAATTTACTGAATTCCGGATTCCACTGAGTTTAATACTCAAGCTGATTTCATCATTGATAAATCCATCTTTGATCGAAGGCAGAATTTTTTTGGATTGGTACATTATATTATACTGGGTCCGGTCGATATTAAACTCCGGTATACTCACAAAAACCCTTTGTTCAGTTTTTTGAATACTTCCGGTTACTTCCAATTCCTGCGATACTCCTTTGATCACCAAAGTGCCCTTTACGATCAGATTGTTCAGCGTATCGTTTGTCACCTGAGCAGATAGGATTCGGAAAACAGCAACAGGAAATGTATCCACATTGAAGAAATCGGCATCTTTCAAATGGTCTTCCAGATCTTTGCGGTCTACTTCTTCCTGGATGTCGAGATTTTGGATGCTCCTCATATCCACACGCAGCTCCCCACTTACAAGCATGTCGCCGTTAAAAAACAATTCTCCCCCCGCCAGCTTAACAAATCCGTTGTGCGGTCCCGATGGGGAAGAACCCGACCAATAAACTAACGACTGTTCGGGATCTATCGCAAAACTGTCTGAAACTGCTGCATTCATTGCAGATCCGCTGGTCTGAAGCTTATCTTTAGGAGCCTGCTTACAGCTGTAGAGAATGATAAAGCCCAGTAAAAGATAAAATTGAATTTTCATTTCAAACGCGTTTAACTGTAGTATTGAATTCTTTTACGGTGCCAATAAACTGTTCAAGCTCATCAAAACCTTTAGTGATTTTAATAAAACGGGTTTGTTCTTTGAAATGGTCAGACCAATAACCAGTGATCAGAAGTATGGGGGGATCATTCATTTCATTCAAAGCTTTCACTAGATCATCAATAAAACCTACAGACGATTCTTCATGGATAATGCTGAATAAAAATTTTGGCCTGATGATTTGAATGGCATCCATGAGGTCATTAACCATGAGCTCAGAACCCAGGTCTATTACTTTGATTTGGTGCTTGCGGATAAAAAGTTCTACAAAAAGTTGATTGAGTTCCTGCTTTTCTTCGTGTGGCTGAAATAAAATGAAACTTGCATCTCCATGCACTTCCTGAGTTTCGTATTTACAGAGTTCCTGAATGATTTTCTTTTTAATGATGCGCCCGACGAATTCCTCGTGAACTTTTTTGATACTTCCGCTCAGCCACATATCGTTGAGTTTGTCGAGAAGTGGCATGAGGATGTGGTTGAATGTATGGTCGAATCCCAATTGGTTGATGTTGGTATTGACCAAATGTGTAAAATTTTTTTCGTTCAGCTGCAATATGGAAAGCGTCAAAGCATCCAGCGCTTCCCTGTTAAACACTTCTACATCGTTAAAATTAGCAACTATCGATTCAATCTCCTGAACGGGCATTTCAGATAACTGGGAAATTTTATACCCCTGTTGATTGAGCAGGGCGATGTTTGCCAATTTGCGCAAGTCGTCATCGTTGTAAAACCGGATATTGGTCTGCGTTCTTTTAGGAGTAATGACTGCATAGCGTTTTTCCCAAATCCGTATGGTGTGGGCTTTAATGCCGGTGAGCATTTCGAGATCCGCTATCGAATAGATTGCCAAAAATATATGGTTTTTCTGTGCAGGTCATTGTAACATTCAGAATGCCTGATTGTTTACTCAAATGTATGAGAAAACTGATGAATATTGGGATAGTTTGTTATCCTACCTATGGCGGTAGTGGGGTTGTGGCCACTGAGCTGGGAATGGCCCTGGCTGAACAAGGTCACAAGGTACATTTTATCAATTATCGACGTCCGGCCCGGCTCAGTCCTTACCTTGCCGATATCTATTATCACGAGGTTGCTCCAATGGAATATCCTTTGTTTGAGTTCAAACCCATGGATACAGCACTGGCAAGTAAAATCGTAGATGTGGCATTATTCGAAAATCTGGATATCCTCCACGTTCACTATGCCCTGCCACATGCCACCATCGGCTTTCTGGCTCGTGAAATCCTCAAAACCAAAGGAAAAAAATTGCCTTTTGTAACTACCCTGCACGGTACAGATATTACTTTGATCGGCGCAGATCGGTCTTATTTTCCGGTAGTCGAATTTAGCATCAATCAGTCAGATGCTGTTACGGCCGTTTCACAATCTTTGAGGCAACAAACCCTGGATTCTTTCAAAATGGATAAAGACATTCATGTGATTCCGAATTTCATCGACTTTAAAAGATTTGGAAAAACCGAAAATCAAAATCTGAGGCGGCAATTTGCAGATGATCACGAAAAAATATTAATCCACGTTTCCAATTTCAGGAAAGTAAAAAGAATTGACGACGCTCTTTCTGTTTTCAGAAAAATTCTAGAAAAAATTCCAGCAAAATTTCTTTTGGTAGGTGATGGACCGGAAAGACCAAGATTGGAATCGCTGTGCAGGGACTGGAACATTTGTCATGAAGTTAGATTTCTTGGAAAACAGGATATGGTCGAAGAGTTGTTGTCGATTTCTGATCTATTTATTCTACCGTCTGAACACGAAAGTTTTGGCCTGGCAGCTCTTGAAGCTATGGCTTGCGAAGTTCCGGTGATCGCATCCAATGCCGGCGGACTGAATGAAGTGGTTGTGGATGGAAAAACCGGATTTACCTGTCCCGTAGGAGATGTTGATTATATGTATAACAAGGCTTTTGAAATACTCTCTGATCCTCAGGTACATCAGCAATTCAGAAAAGACTCCATCGCACGTGCACATGATTTCGATATTACAAAAGTCCTTCCTTTATATGAGAACTTGTATGCGGGTCTGATTTAGGCGTGTAGGCGTGTAGGCGTGTAGGCGTGTAGGCGTGTAGGCGTGTAGGCGTGTAGGCGTGTAGGCGTGTAGGCGTGTAGGCGTGTAGGAAACTAACGTTTGTTAGTAATATTTAGTTTTCTGCATTTTATTTATTTTTTTTTACTCGCGCAATAATGTTAGCTCCACTTTACCCTATAATATTTCACCCCTACGGGGCTGAATTTGGTATAAATTAAATTTCTTAATTGCATTTGCTATTCTCTTTGCTCAATCAATATAAAGGCATAAGGCTTAAGGCTTAAGGCTTAAGGCTTAAGGCGTAAGGCTTAATCATTATGCATGATTCCAATCTCTGCATTAGAATTGAAAATATACCATATATTGTTGATTATCAATATATAATTTCCAATATATTGCAATAGAAAGGTGATGGACAAAAACCCTAAACAAAGCTTACTGCTTATTGCTTTAAGCTAAGAAACTGGATTCCATTGCATGAATTGGGATTATCCATCATCTTAATCCATTCTCTTTTGGCTTTTCGCTTTTCATCTTCTTTTTGTACCTCACCCATTTCTCGAATTCTACTGCGTGAAATACAACGACAGATAATAATAAACAAATTGCCAGTTCCTTAAAACTCAGTGGTTGTGTTTTAAACAGGGCATTCATAGCGGGCGTATAGATAATCAACATTTGTAAAACAAAAGTTGAAGTTATTGCCCAGACCATATTCATATTTGAAAACAAACCCTGCTCGTATAAAAAAGTTTTATCGCTTTTGACAGCAAGCACATGCCCCAGTTGCGAAAATGCAAGTACTGAAAAAACCATGGTTTGCCAGCTTTCCAAACCTTTACTATAAGCCCATGCCTGTGTTGCCAGCGTAATGCCTGCCATCAAAAGTCCTACCCAGATGATATGGTAAGCCATCCCTTCGGCAAAAATACTTTCACTGGGTTTGCGCGGGGGCCTGTGCATAATATCCGTTTCTCCTCTTTCCCTGGCCAATGCAAGCGCAGGAAATCCATCCGTAACGAGATTGATCCATAACAAATGCACCGGTAATAGCGGTATGGGAAGTCCAATAAGCGGTGCCAGCAATATTGTCCAAATCTCTGCACTGTTGCAGGTCATGATATATTTTATAAACTTCCTTATATTATCATACACCCTCCTGCCTTCCTGAACCGCCTTGACAATAGTCGTAAAATTGTCGTCCAATAATATCATATCAGAAGCTTCCTTGCTCACATCGGTTCCATTGATGCCCATGGCTACGCCGATATTGGATGCTTTTAACGATGCTGCATCATTTACCCCATCGCCAGTCATCGCCACGATATGCCCTTTTGATTGAAGGTTTCTGACAATTTGCAATTTTTGTTCCGGAGTTACCCGGGCATAAACTTTAATTTCATCAACCTGCTCTAAGATTTCTTCTTTATCCATTGCTCTGAAATCTGAACCTGAAATAAGTCGATCACTTCCATCGAGGATTCCTATTTTCCTGGCTATATACATCGCTGTAGCGGGATGATCTCCCGTAATCATTACCGGAATAATGCCCGCCTTCTTACAAATTGCAATGGACTCCGGAACTTCATCACGGGCAGGATCAAGCAGTCCAACCAAACCAACGAACAACTGTTCGTGCTCTATCAACTTATACTCAAATGGACTCGGAAGCTTATCGAGTGTTCGAAAACTATAAGCCATGACCCGAATTCCCTGCTGAGCCCATTTCTCGGAAATCTCCATGAGCTCTTCTTGTTCACTTTTATGCCTCAATATTTCGGAAATTGAGTCGAAAGCACCTTTAGTAATAACAAGAAAACGCCCATGATCGTCGTGAACGGTTGTCATGCATTTACGGTCTGAATCAAAAGGCAATTCGGCAATCCGCGGGAATTCTGCCACCAGATCTCTATAATGTTCTACGCCAAGATCTTCGATGACTTTTACCAGGAGTGCTTTCTCTGTAGGCTCTCCAATCAGTTGGTCTGACGGGTCAAGGGTGACATCGTGATTCAATGCCATGGCCGTAACAAGCATAGACCTGCCGGATTTTTTCTCACATAAAGGAAATTCATGCAAAAACTCCACCTTCATTTTGTTTTGAGTCAGCGTACCCGTTTTATCGCTGCAAATGATGGATACTGAGCCTAGTGTTTCAACGGCCGGCAATTTGCGAATGAGTGCATTTTTCCTGGCTAGCCTCGATGCTCCACTTGCCAATGCGATCATGATCAATACCGGCAATGCTTCCGGAATTGCGGCAACGGCAAGACTGATCGATATCAACAACAATCCGAATGGCTCCTCACCCCTCAGCCAGCCCGCTACAAATAGGATGAAACAAATGAAAAGAATCAAATAAGACAAACTTTTACCAAACCGGGTCATTCGATCCTGTAACGGAGTTTTTAATTTTTCTTCCTGAAGTAAACCCGCAATGCGACCCAATTCAGTTTGCATTCCTGTAGTACAAACCACAGCCAGTGCTCTGCCGTGAGTGACCAGCGTTCCTTTGAAGATCATGTTCATCTGTTCAGCAAGGATCACATCATTCTCAGTGATCTGATGATCCGTTTTATCAATGGGCATGGACTCTCCGGTAAGTGAAGATTCATCGACGCGGAGCGAAAAATTTTGAATTACCCGCATATCAGCAGGGACCACATTGCCCGATTCCAGCAAAACCAAATCACCAGGAACCAGTTCTGTGGAATTTACAATCTGCGAATGTCCATTCCGGATTACCTGAATATAACTCATCGCCAGTTGTTTCAGAGCTTCCAGGGCTTTCTCGGCGTGGTACTCCTGATAAAAGCCTACAAAAGCGTTGATCAAAATGATTCCCAGGATGATAAAAGTATCGGTCAAGTCACCCAAAACGCCCGAAAGTATAGAAGCCATGGCGAGGATCAAGATCATAAAATCCCTGAACTGATTCAGGAACATGATCCAGGCGGGTGTTTTGGCTTTGGTCTTTAATTCATTGGGTCCGTATATGGATATCCTCTTGCGGATTTCATCACTGGATAATCCCTGCTTGTTAGATTGCAAATTTTCCAGCAATTCTTCCGTATTCAATCGATAATATGGGACCATTTCGGGAATATATTAGAAACACAAATGAACTTCTCGAAGATACTACATCCGGATCAAATTTTTAAAACGAATTCAACAAGCCAAGTTTGAATTCTACCGGCATCCTTTACATGTCAGAAAGTTTAATTGGGATAATTCCGCTGGGAATTCATGACCGGGTTGAATCCTACATTGACCAGATATAGAACATCTTCGAAGAACAGAAATATGCAATTGAAGCCCCTAAAAATTGCTTAATTTTAATCCCGGGATTGATTCCAATACTTTCAAAAAAAAAATAAAATGCGCATTCTATTTCCATTTGTCATAGTATTCATAAATGTCATGATTGGGTCTTCCCAGTCGCTGATCATAGACCATCATTCAGTAAAAGATTTTGAATTCATTCCGGAGGTTTATAAACTACAGGCTCAAAACCAGCGAATGCTATTTATGGACCGGTCGGTCGGGGCCAATATTTCTGCCAATCTCGACTGCCTGGCCAAAGAATGGGCAAGTGCCCCAAATTATTGCAAGCGATATCAGCATCGTGATTCTGCTTATGCTGTTGATCCTTCGGAGGTTTATTGGAACGGAGTTTGGGACCGCAGCAACTGGCGCTACGAATTCTGGCCCAACAATTGTTCGGAAGACGTTCAATGTTTTATCGATTTCATGCAAGTCCGTATGGATTCCTTCGACATTGTTGGATGTCAGTTTTCTTATTTGGCCGTAATTCAGGGTTCAAAAATTGCGGATCCTGTTAGCGGATTTTTTGGCTCTAATCCAGGGAGAAATCATGCCTCTGTCTATCACAATTTTGCCAGTTTGCATCCGGATAAAAAGCTTGTTTGGTGGACGACCTCTCTGGCCCGGGGTATAGGTTCTCCGGAATCACAGGCGTTCAATAATCAAATGCGTGAATATGCAAAAGACAACCAGATTATCTTGTTTGATGTGGCCGACATTCTTTCACACGACCCAACAGGCAAGCCTTGTTACGATAACCGCGATGGAGTGGATTATTTAGACGAGATGAACCCGGATGATGGTCTCGATATTCCAGCCATATGTCCACAATACACCACAGAAACAGAAGGGGGCCATCTGGGCAGTATCGCGGCAGGCGGCATCCGCGTTGCCAAAGCCTTTTGGGTACTTATGGCCAGACTCTCCGGCTGGAACGGGCTGCCCACGTCAACGAACGAACGTTTGTTAGTAAGCCCAAAAATATATCCCAATCCTGCCAAGAAATTAGTGATGGTGGAATTTCAAAATCCCTGGAAGGGCCCTGTTCAATTCGAGATTATAAACAGTCAGGGACATCTTTTAAAAGCTCAAAATCATCAAGCTGATCGAGATTTATCGCATTTTAGCATTTCCTTGGAAGGCCTTCCATCAGGTCTGTATATCTTAAAATCAAAATTTGAGAATGGGATCGTACTGAATAAATTTTTACTTACTGAATGAGCCTGAATACCGGGATGTCTGCAAACCGGATAGCCCATAAAAATGATATTTTATAAATTGGAAATTCGTCTTCTATTTTGCACTCTTTGTAAGACAACATTTCCCACGACCAATACCACGGTACTTGAACACCATAACCAATAACCTAATTCATAGCTGATCACCTGGTTCTGTTGGCCGGATTCATTATCCGTGACTGTGCTAAAAAATAAAAATGAAAAACATATTGCACAGGCCAGCATACTTGTATAGAGTGCATATTTGGATTCGTTCTTCGTAAAATACCAGGAACATAGGATGAGAGGATTTGCAATCCATGTAATGCCCGCTCCACCCATAAACATTCCAAACCAACCCAGCAAAAAAAGAATAATAGAATCGCTGCAATTATTCCTCGTACAATAACCCTTTTGTGTCAGTGCAATGAGAAACAAGGAGATGCTGAGCAGGAGAATAATACGGATGGTTTTATTGGATGTGCTGAATAAATTCATCATAAGTGAAAGGTGCTGGACACTGTTTGGTTGTAAAATTCAAAAAATGATCATTTTATTTTGAAAGATGAAATTTTCTTCTGCTCAAAATTTTGGCAGAGTAATTGGCATTAAATATTCATGTCCTGAAGTAACTATATCCTGTTAAAAACTTCCTTAAATTCAACTTAAAATCAAAAACTTTACAGCTTCCGGACCCTGGGCTGTATAAACCAAACGCCTATAAAAGGAACCAACATCCACAACATTGTCGAAAAATAATCTTTAAAAACAGCCTCCTTTTTGTGTTCTGCAGATACAAGTGCTTTTGCAGCTATCAATGTTGTGATTATAAAGGTGATTGCAAATAACAGAGGGAGTATGATCGGACTATCGTATCGAATAATAATAGAACCATACGATGTTTTTACTTCTTCCGTTACCCATTTTATCAATAAGTAAATAACTGCTACAATGAAAAACCGCAATACGTAGTTGCGAAGCACTCTCAATTCAATTCCCTGAGCGAATAGTTTCTGCTTTGCATGACAGCCTATGGACACGATCCATGCCAACCAGCAAAATCCACTAAGCGCTTTCACCAGGCTGATCCAATTGACACTTTCATCCTGCTGAGAAAAATAAATATTTATGGAACCCGGAATTGCAATGAAAAGAAACAATACCACTGCATCCAGTCTCACAAAAATGGATAATGCTTTTTCGAATGATTGAAGTAGTTTTTCCATAGGCGTGATGATATTGAATGAAAAGCTTGTTGCAATTATAGTATAAAATTATAAAAAAAATTGGTGTTTTTAAAAAATGGTTTATGTAAAAAAATGAGTCAACTCAGCCCCATTGTCTTGCCTTGCCGGCAGAGAGTCTTCCTATTGAAATGAAGTGGAAGGTTCAGTTATTTCGTCTTTCATATTCATTAGGGATCTAGCGCGATAAAAAAGAAATGGACTTGTATAAAAATTTAGGCCCTCCTTAATGATTTTCCAGTATGCTTTCCTATCTTGCCCTGACTAAATACACATATCATGAAAGATGGAAAATACATTGCCTTGGTTACAGGTGCAACAGGTGGACTGGGTACTGACATGTGCCGGACACTTGCAGAAGATGGCTATTTTGTAATCGCTAATTATCGCTCAGATATCAAAGCGGAAGAATGGCATAAAAAAATGAGCGCAGAAGGATACGATTTTAGAATGGCCAAAGCAGATGTTGCAGAGTATAACGAGGTGGAGGCAATGATCCATCAGATCGAAAAAGATCATGGAGTTATCGATGTATTGGTCAACAATGCGGGTATTACGCGCGATGGTTCCTTTCGCAAGATGAGCTTCGAAAATTGGGATATCGTCATCAAAAGCAATTTATATTCAGCATTTAACTGTACACGCTGTGTGATCAATCCCATGATCGAGCAAAAATACGGACGGATCATAAACATTTCTTCTGTGAATGGACAACGGGCTCAATTCGGACAAGCCAATTATTCTGCTGCAAAAGCCGGTATGCATGGCTTGACGAAAACCGTTGCCATTGAAGTTGCCAAATTGGGTATTACTGTAAACACCATCAGTCCCGGATACATCGGTACGGATATGGTCATGGCTGTACCTCAGGAATATCGCGATAAAATTGTTGCGAATATCCCGATGGGTCGAATGGGCGGTACCTATGAAGTTGCTCATCTCGTAAGTTTTTTAGCCAGTAAACAAGCCGCTTTCATTACCGGAGCGAATTACGAGATCAACGGTGGACAGCACGTTTATTAAGAATCAGGCTTGTTCTGCCTGATTACATACTTACAAACGTGAGTATGCTTATATTTTTGTCTTTAATTTCCTTATGAGTTTCAGAATTTCGTCTCTGTTTTTTGCAGTGGTCATCCACCGGGGTAACCGTGCGCCTATACTTTTCACATTGAAAAGTTGCTGATTGCGCTCCCTCAGTTTTGCCGCCACGTGTGTTTCCAGCAATTTGAGGTGGTCCATTTGATAAGCCCAAAATATGTTCCCTTCAAACTCCGCCTGAAGCCACAAAGGCAAATGAAAAAAGGGATCTATAGGGGCTCCAAAAACCAGTACCTTCCCTTTCTTCTGACGAGGATCCTTACGGGCTATAACCTGATCTAAATATTTATTATAACCACAATTTCCGCAGGTCAACCTGATGGTGTAGCTTGACTTTTCTAAGGCATGAAATCCATCTGTATCGACAATCGCTTTTCCTCCACAATTCGGACATTCGACCCATATGTCTCTAGCCATTTCATAAATCTCAATGTGGTAACTTTCTTTTGACCGGAGAGGCATCCTTCTTCTTTTTTCTATAAAATTGCTAAAATAGAATCTACGAAAAATATCGGTCCAAAACCTCCATGAATTTGTATCAAAATGCTATTCTCCTTTTAAGATTTCTTCCACTTTGCACTTTTTTTAACCGCCAAATTCACCACAATCGTGTACTTTAAATTTTTTCAGACTTTCGACTTCCGCAAAATATTTCAAAATTCTTTTGTTCTCCAATGAAAATTCTTTACCGGCAATTTCCAATTTGTAAACAGGTGTTTTGTCAATTTTGGTAAATGTAAATTCATAGTCCTTTGATATAACTTTGAACCCCATACTGTGCTCAACCCGGTCCACTCTATCCAAGGTGAAGAAATCCCCGGCATCACATACATTTATAAATTGTATCTGTTTATCCTCCACTCTTATTTTTGCCAAATCGCAGGCGTAACAATATCCGGAAAACTCTATTCCGTATTTTTCAAATACATTTTTTGAATCCCGATTGATAATATCCAAAGGCATCAAATCTGGTATTTCTCCTGTACTTTTTTCGCGATTCAGGCAAAATTCAACTGTTTGCTTTTTGCAAATTTGCTCACCATCTGATTCTTGAAAAATTTGTGTACTTCCTGTATTTCGATTGTATACAGCACACAAAATCATCACTAAGAAAAGTCGCGTGAAGTGAACTTTACCCATTCTTCGATTTTATTTCAAAAATATAAGGTCTATTATTCTGATTGTAAAAATAATTTAAGGATCCTGTTTTGACCAAAACTCCATTGAGAGCGTTCATCAGAAAATGAATCCGGACAATACAGCAAGCATATATTTTCAGGATCCATATTAAACTGGGTTTGAGTTCTTTAAAATCAGGGTACTAACAATTGTTAGTACCCTTTCTGTATTAGGTTGTATTCATCATTATGGCGTTATGATAAATGTTCCGGATGTCTGCTTCCCGGAATAAACCATCTGCAGGATATACACACCCGGAGCCAAAGAACGAATGTCGATAGAATGCTGGTTTTCTCCTGCGTTTCCATATAAACGACTACCGCCCACAGCCTTGCCTTGAAAATCTACGATTCTGAATGCAACTTGTTCATCATTTTTTTCGAGATGGTATTTTATGGTAATTTGTTCCTTAGCCGGATTTGGAAATACTGTAAATGCGAATTCAACTGCTTGTGTAGTTTCTTCAATTTTCTGAATCGGTGCTGCCATCAGGATGATTGAATAATCTTCTGTCTCACCACTTGCATAGTTACTGCATGAGGTTTGTTGTCCTGTAGTAGACATGATCACGCGCATTCTTGTTTTTCCAGGACTTGCAGTGCCCGGCACAATAAAACTGACTGATTTATTTCCAAAATTATTATAGGTCGTCTGAACAGCTTTTTCCCCGGTATCTGTGAAATCACCGTCCCGGTTGTAATCGATATACACTCTGAAATAAACTTTTTTCTTGACTCCAGGATAACCCGGTGACAAAGAAATAGTATAAGATCCGCTTGCCTGCAAATTAGTCGACATGGAGGTTGCATCGTAATAACCTCCATCATTGCCCGACGTTCTGGAAATGCTCCCAAGGCCTACAAAATCAATATATCCATTATCTGCATTGCTGCCACCAGCAGCACAATGAATAAGAAAGTCAGATTGTACAAAATTGCCACTTCCACCGGAACAATTCGCTTTAACACGCCAATCGTATTTACCGGGAGTCAGGCCTGAAATTGAAATCGAATTTGTACCTGTTCCGGATGTTGAAATCCAGGTTCCGGAACTTGCTAATTTGTAATCAACAGAATAAGTATTGGCTCCACTTACAGGGCTCCACGATAAATTAGCTGTGTTTGAGCTGGTGGCCCAACTCAGGTTGGTTGGATCTCCACAAGGTGCTGTGGTGGTAAATGAAGATTGGCTGTATGTGCTGTTGCTACTGCTGCAATTGGTTCGCACTCTCCAGTCATAGTCCGTTGCCGGACTTAGTCCCCCCAAATAATAACTGGTCCCTGTCCAGTTTTGATGCAATGTCAGCCAGGTGCCGCTGCTGCTTGCTTTGTATTCAACTCTGTAACTTACAGCACCGCTTACTGCGCTCCAGTTGAGTATAGCGCTGTTGTTCGTGATGCTGGTGGTGTTCAAACCTGTAGGGGCATCGCAAGGTTCAACCGGATTTTGCAAATCACTTTCCCATACACCTCTTCCATAAGTTGCAACCCTCAATTTATTCCCACTTTTTTGAAATTCTACTTCATTGATCGCAACCAAAGGCAAGCCTGTTCCATGTTCGGTCCAGGTATTGGTGATGCTGTCGCGATAATAAACGCCTATATTCATCCCGACATATATGGTGCCTTCAGCATCTTCATCTACTACAACAGAACGCGCTGTTAGAGATGGTAATCCCGTTGACAGATTACTGAAAGTTGTGCCCATATTTGTCGAAACATAAACGCGATTGGTACTGCTGTTGCAGGTAATCCAAATTTTCGACGGATCATTTTTACTTGCAAAAATGGATGTAATCGTCGATGGAGCTGCAACTGAAGACCAGGAGGAACCTCCGTTGCTTGTGCGATACAAGGTACTGCCCTGAGATGCATAAATATATTGGGTATTGGCAGGGGATACAGCGAGTGCGTCCAATTTTACTGTAATGGAAGTAGAAATATTAGTCCAGCTCGACCCGCCATTTGAAGATCTCCAGACTCCGGTCCATCCGCCATAAACGGTATCCTGACTTGTGGGATGCATGACCAAAGGAGTCACCCAATTTCCATTTGAGGGTTTATTCAGATCCGTTCGGCTTGCGCCTGCATTTGTCGTTTTATAGATGTCGCCGTATTGACTGGTGCCTATGGCAAAGTCGGCATTTGTAGGACTGATGATGTTGTCCATACCATCCGCACCCAACCAGTCAACCCAGGTCCCGTTACTTCTTCTGAATGAAGATCCGTTGTCCTGGGCACCAGTGGTGATGACATTGGCATTGGTTTTAGCACAGGCAATGCGGTAAAATTGGCGAATGCCCAATCCGGCAGACAGATCTATCCAGTCACCAGCCTGATTTATACTCTTGTATACACCACCATCTGATCCGGAATATATGGTAGATCCAACCCATTCCAATGCATGTACATCGGCATGATTGTATCCTGTTGAATTTGGATAGTACCAGACGGTCTGTGCCACAAAGCTGGTTCCTCCATTGGTAGATTTCCAGCAAATGATCCCGGCTATATGAACTTCTGAAGCATTTAATGGATTTACACAAATGGCCATGTCGTATGTAGCCTGGCCTGTTGTGCCTGTACCGTTGGATTCATACCCAAAATAATTGGTGCCCGCTGAGGGATTGCCGACAACCGTTGTAATGTAATTCTGTCCGCCATCTGTAGATTTATACATTCTTCCAAAAAGGCTACCACTGGCCTGAACTGCATAGACGACATTGGGATCTGCTGGAGAAACTCCCAATAATGTCCTCCCGGTATGCGTGATTCCATTGCCACTTGTACGCGCTGTCCATGTAATACCATTATCTGCCGACCGCCAAACTGAGCTGCTACCGGAACCGGAAGCATACATGATATCCGGATCGTCTGGTTTGAACTCAATATCTTCCATAGTCATGGTGTTGACCTGGGTCCAATTGGTCCCTCCGTTTGTTGATCTCCAGATTCCATTGTTGGCGGTGCAAAAAACAATACTGGAATTGGTAGGATGTACCCTTACTTTCCTGCTTGTCGAAGGCCCACTTCCGGTTGTTGTCCAACTGGTTCCAGAATTGGTAGATTTTAATACGCCTCCGGAACTTAGGGCTGCATAAATCGTAGATGTATTGTTTGGGTCAATGCAAAGATTGTAAACGCTCATCCAGGATGAGTTTACAAAATCGATCAGCGGTGTCCAGCTGTTGCCTCCATTGGTAGATTTCCACAAACCTCCACCCGGTGAACTGACATAAATTTTTGTAGTATCGGTAGGATCGACTGCGACAGAAGTAATTCTACCATTACCCGGGTTCCAGCCGCTGGTGTAAGTCCAGGTACTGGGGCCAAGCTCTGACCATGTCATGGTCGATCTTTTTTTGACTCCCATCGTTCTCAAAGCTTCATAGTAGGCTCTGTCTTCTCTTTCCGGGGAAATAAAATAACCGTTATCGTCCAGGTGAAATTTGCGTTCGTACAACCAGCGCTGGTATTGTTTGAACCCCGATCCTTGTCCTGTACCAACGCGACTAAAATAATCATTAGCCCAGCTCTCCACTTCGCTGATGCTAAGATCATCCCGCTCCATCAACTCAAATATGTTGTTTTGAGCATACGATGACTGAGAGAAAAGAAACATGAAAAAAATAAAATTAATAATAAATTGTCTGGGATGAAAAGTGGGGCACTGCATATAAAATTCGTTTAGTGTAAGACAAATTTACAAAAATTACTTAAAAGTTTGCCGTTTGGTTATTGTTTTGGGGTAAAGGAGATTGGGATGCAGATCTTCCTATGAAATTATTTTAATTCAATTCTAAAACTGATTTCAGTCCTTTTAAGCCCTTTTCTCAATTGACGCGAAGTGGCATTTAATTTTTTACTACCTCCCCACCACGATCTTCGTCACCAGTCCATTAGAGGTTTCAAAATCCTGAGTGGTATTGGCGAAGACAAGATATACTCCAGTGGCAACCTTGCGTCCCAGATAATCGCGGCCATTCCAGATGGCCTGCCCTCCGTTGGCAAAGTCTTCGTAAACCAATCGGCCGCTGAGATCCGTGATCTTGAATCGCGCATCCCGGGCCAAACCACGAATCGCAATGGGGCCTTCGTAATCGTGAGGCACCGGATTTGGAAACACCAAAGGGGTGCCTGTAAATTGATCTTTGGCCTGTGTAGCATCTGAACGGTAAACCTGTAAACCACCGTTACTGGCAATCCAGGCTTCCCCGGTTTTAGGATCTATGGCAATATCCTGAATGGCATTATCGAGCAGCGGACTGTTATCTGTATCGAAGTGATGAATTTCAAATTCCCCTGTACTGTTTTGTACGTAGATTCCATTGTTGCTGGTACCAAACCATTTTCTGTTTGCTCCATCTACAGCAATACTGGTGATGACTTCTGATGCCAGTAAAAAATAGATGATGCCAACCTGATCCACTTTCCTGCGGCTACCTTTACAGCTGCCGGAAAATATCGAAGAACCGCATTCAAATACAACTGGCCCTTCAGCTGTAGCCACCCAAACGTCTCCGTCGAGATCAACTTCAACAGTACGCACATCGTTGGAGGTCATCTCCGTATTGGAGTTGGTGAGCTGAATGCGCCGGTCATCGCCCGAATTGGCCGGATCGCCTTCGTCAAAAACCATCACGCCTCCATTTAGCCGACTGATGATCCATTTGTAACCATTCTGATCAACTTTTACTTCTGTAAACAAATTGCTGTTGTTTGGAAATACATATTCCTTCCAGTTGCCATCTTTATCAAGCGACAACAGCCCGACCGGTGCAAGATAATTGGTGATCCACAAATTACCTTTTTTGTCGAAAGCAAGTCCACTCAATCTTATATTTCCAGTGTCTCCCACGGTTCCTTTTAAAGGCGAATTGCTTTTATTATAGACTTTATAAGAATCTGTTGTCCTGTTATACTCTATTAAACCTTTGCCGGAACTCGCATAGTAAATCTTGGTTTTATCCGGCGATTCAATCACCCTTAATATGTCGCTCACCGAAAAATTCTGCAGATCGGGTTCTGTTCCGGAATTGATCATACTCCAGTTGCCATCGGCATACCGGGCAATGCCTTGTCCGTTGTAATTTGGAGTAAACGTAGCATCCACTCCCCCTACGGCGACATAAACTGCATCATCCAAAGCTGCAATCTCCCATGCCCGGTTGGATAAAGGACCATTGACCCAGATCTCATTACAACTTTCGCTGGCAGCATTGGAAAAACGAAAACTCCAGCGTGCATCTGCAATCCAGATTTTGCCATCAGCAGATTCCAGAGCATCCAGATTCTGATCGGCGCATCCGTCTTTAGCAAACGTGTAGGCACCCGTCGCATCAAAAAAGGCAAGCTGATCGGCACAGGAATTTTTGCATTCCAGTCCGGCTAACAAGTGTTTGTTTCCTGCGCGAATGTATTTGATGTCGAAAGCCGGGTCAGCATAAAACAATTCGAAAACTCCGCCAGGTGATGCCTGGTAAATGGATTTCGAAGTACATGCATAAATCTCAGCTTCCAAAGCAGCTACCCTTAAAATTAATGAATTCTCGGGCAACCCGGCCATAGCGCCAATTGGGGTCCAGGAACTAAAAGCCTGGATGATTCCCGATCCATTGTTCTCAAAACTGTACAATCCTTTTTCTGTAGCCATGTAATTGTAGTTCCCCAATACCGCACAATCATAAACCTTGATGTTGGGAGTAAACAAGGTGAATTTAAAAGTCAGGTTGACTACATTTAATTGTGACAAGCCGTAATGTCCGCTGATAAAAACGTGTTGGTCATCTAGAGCACTGATCCGGTTGATGGTTTTATCGATGGGTACATTGTTGTAATTAAGTATATCGACTATTGTTTGAACCCCCGTTTCCCCAAGCAAATCAATGACCCCATCGATGTAAGCGATTACGAGTTGTTTGCTGGGTTGGTGAAAAAAAATGGCATTGATGTTTGTTCCACTCAGTCCTTCTGTTCTGCTGAGTTTCTCAAAACTAAAATCGGTTTTATGCACTTTTAATATTCCGTGTTCGGTTGCATAATATACAAACTGCTCACTTTCTGTTACGTGGTTTCCGGAGTTGTATGGTAAATGAGTTTGCCATTGTCCGATGGCCAGATTTGACTGTGACCATACCTGTATGTTCATACAAGTACAGAACAGTAGAAACATCCATTTCTGCATCATCTCAACTAAACGTTTGTGAACTTCTTTTATTCTGGTTCAGGCATAAAAAAAGATCGACCCTGGGAGGGCCGATCCTTTAAATAACACTATGAGAACACCCTAAAAATTCTTATTCAAATGATTTGGTCAATCAGCTTTTAAAATAATGCTCCCACTCTGCTGATCGACCCTTCAATAGCTTATGCAAATTAAACATATTTCCTTTATTACAACCAAATATTTTGTGAAAAAATTTCAAATATTTTGAAATAAGGAAAAAATTTAATTATTAAACGATTGTATTACAAGCTATTATTTTGCCTCCCGGCATAAGTTCCCGCATTATCTTCGCCTCCAATTGCTGTCTGCGGTTAAATAGCCGTTAAAAAACATACGGCATTCAATCTTTTTATTGACTTTTGGGTTGCTTACAGATGAGTCGCAGGGCAATATGGATCGTCATCGGATTAATGGCTATCGCTTTAGTGGGTACCGCCATCGTTCAGTTGTATTGGATCAACTGGTCTGTAAACCTTAAAGAAGAACAATTCAACGAAAGCATTATCGCTTCCTTGCATCGTGTTGCCGCCAAACTGGAGAAACACGATCCCAGTATTAATTTCACTTCCACATTTTTACTGGAAGAATGGAATGAAAAACAAAAGCAGATCGAACTCATCGATCGGGAGATCCGTCTTCAAAAATTTCCTCTTGAAAAAAGAATTGACCCACTTTTTTTGCGCAAGATCCTGATGCAGGAATTCGATGACATGAATCTCGACCTGGATTATTCTTTCGGAGTGTTTGATAATTTCCGCAATCGCATGATCATCCTCAACGGTTTTTACCAGGCTGATGTTGGCGAACATACCCGCGCATCCGATCCGGGAATTTCCATAGAAACTTTGTTGCAGAATTCAGAATACGAAGTTGCATTATTCACCAGTATTTCAGGGAGTCCGGGAAGTTTAAAGATTTTTTTTCCCAGTAAAACAACCTGGTTATGGCGATCCGTTTGGCCGCTTGCAGTGCTGGGTTTATTATTGATCATACTAATCGTAGCCTGTTTTTCTTATGTAGTCCTTGTGATTTTCCGGCAGAAAAAATTGTCAGAAATCAAAAATGATTTTGTAAACAACATGACCCATGAATTCAAAACCCCGATTGCAACCATTTCTCTTGCTTCTGATTCTATAAATAGTCCGGCAATCATCAATGCGCCCGACAAGATCAGACGCTTTGTGGATATCATCAAACAGGAAAACCGCCGTATGCTGAGCCAGGTCGAAAAAGTTTTGCAAATGGCTTTACTCGACAAACACGATTTTAAACTCAACCTGAAGGAGTTGAACCTTCACGACATCATCAATCAGGCCGTTTCCAATATCGACCTTCAGGTACAGCAACGGGATGGGCAACTCGAAACCAAACTGGAAGCGCTCAACTTCAAGGTGATGGGTGATTCTGTTCACATGACCAACATCATTTACAATCTTCTCGACAACGCCAATAAATACAGTCCCGATAAACCCGAAATTATCATCGCGACCCGGAATAAAGGGCATTTTATTGAAGTGAGCGTTTCTGACAAAGGAATCGGAATGAACCGGGAATCTCAAAAATTGGTATTCGAAAAATTTTACCGTGTACCGACAGGAAACCTTCACGATGTGAAAGGTTTCGGACTTGGATTGAGTTATGTAAAGGCCATGGTCATTGCCCACAATGGAAAAGTAGATCTGCAAAGTGAACTGGGGAAGGGAAGTACGTTTACCTTGACGTTTCCGTTAGCACCTCACCCCTAACCCCTCTCCACGGGCGTGGAAGAAGGACCAGGGGTGAGGCCAACAATATTGATAATCAATCAACTACACCTCCAATCCCGAAATTGTTAAAATTTTAAGCTTTCCTTAATTACATTTTAACACTCCAAACGTTCTAAAGTATGAAAAACCTATGCGTATGGCAAGTCAAACAGATACTCAAGTAGCTACAAAAATTTTACTGGTCGAGGATGACCGCAATTTTGGGGATGTCCTTCGCTCTTACCTCGAAATGCATGGTTACGAAGTGGACCTGGCTATCGATGGAATTGAGGGTTATGAAAAATATCGCCGGGGGCAGTACGACCTTTGCATTCTGGATGTCATGATGCCGCGAAAAGACGGCTTTGCGTTGGCCAAGGATATCCGTTCTAAGAATTCTGAGGTGCCTATCATATTTCTCACTGCCAAAACTTTGAAAGAAGATATTCTGGAAGGGTTTCGGATTGGTGCCGACGATTATGTAACCAAACCGTTCAATTCTGAAGAGTTGCTGTTTCGCGTACAGGCTATTCTCAAAAGAACCATTAAAAAAGACGATCCTGAAGATGATACTGCTGAATACACCATCGGAAAATACAGTTTCAATTTTCCATTACGCGTGCTTTACCTGAAAGAAAATGAGGAGATCACAGAAAAAATAAAATTATCTCCCAAAGAAGCACTTTTGTTGCGCATGTTTACCCAATACCGCAACAACATCCTGCCGCGGTCTGAAGCGCTCAGCAAGATCTGGGGCGAAGACAATTACTTCACTGCAAGAAGTATGGATGTGTTTGTGACAAAACTGCGCAAGTACCTTTCCAAAGATGAAAACATCGAAATTGTCAACATTCATGGCAATGGGTTCAGGATGATCATTAAAGGAGAGGAGGGATCGGAACTTTGAGTGGCTAAAAAGTTTAAAGTTCGAAGCGTAAAGCGTAAATTTTTATCTTTTCGTTTATTTATTAAAATCAATTGTTGCATTTAAAGAAATCCTTTTATTTCGGGTACCTTTGAATGCTGATTTAGATTTAGATATGAAGGGCACTTCTAAAAATCCCCTTCATTTGAAACAATGGGTATTCATTGGTTTCAAGCCTCCTGCTCTTCGCTCCAATCCATTACAAACTAACATTCGTTAGTAGCAATTTATAAATAAATGATTGTTCTCATATGATCATTTAATGAAGGGGTGCATCTAAAATCCCACTCGATTCATTTCACTCAACTCTGAAAAATTCTGTATTTTGCAATCCTTCTGGTACAATTTACAGGATGCAAGGACAAATTACTGAACAGGACATTATTAAATATTACGACAGTTGTGAAAGCGACTACAGACTGCTGTGGCACCTTTCGGATCAGCAGGCCATGCATTATGGTTATTGGCACGAAGATACCGGTCTGCTCCGCGATGCGCTGAAAAATATGAATGCATTTGTCTTTTCAAAACTGGAGGTCCGGGATGGCGATCGCATCCTCGATGCGGGTTGTGGTGTAGGAGGAAGTGTCTTGTATGCGGCCCAGCATTGGAATTGCGAAGCCTGGGGCATCACCCTGAGTGATAACCAGCGCTCAAAAGCGGTACAACATAGTAAAGACCGGAAGTTGTTGGGCAAGGCTCTGTTTTCTGTACAAAATTATTGTCAAACCAAATTCGAGGACGAAAGTTTTGATGGTGTTTACGGAATTGAGAGCATTTGCCATGCCAACGATAAATCGTTGTTTTTTAAAGAAGCATACAGGTTGCTGAAGCCGGGTGCCGGTTTGGTCGTCGCTGATTTCTTCAGAACCGAATTCAGCCGCAATCATCCGAAAAACAAGCTCATTACCAAATGGGCTGAGAGCTGGGCTATTCCCGATTTTTCATATAGAAATCAATTTGTTGCCGATGCAGAAAATGCAGGACTTGAACCGGTTTCCGATGACCACATTACCAGGCATATTTATAAATCGGCACGCCGGTTGTACTATTATTTTTTTCCAGGGCTGGTCTGCCATTTCCTGCTTTGGTGTATTGGAATGCGCAGCCGTGTTCAGGGAAAAAACATGTGGTCTACGTATTACCAATACAAAAGTTTAAAAGCAGGACTGTGGGAGTACCGCGTCCTAAAATTTATTAAAAGGTCTGATCATGCTTCAACTCGAGTTGCCAAAAAGCCCCAAATTTGAAACATTCAGTTGCAAGTATTTTGAAATGCAACCACAGGGCTACAATTCTAAAATCCTTGCCCAAGTGCTTAAGGAGACCGAGCCTAGTCTGGATGATATGGTCTATCTCAAAAACGATTTTGAGGTCAATCAATCCATAAATACCGAATACAGCATGAAAGCCCTGGACATGGTTCTTACGCAATCGGGCTTTGTGGTGTTTAAAGAATATTTTGACGGCATCCCACTGGTCAATTACATCAGCAATAAAGAATTTACGGTCCCTTTGTTTTTGCAACTTGCAATCCGCCTGACCCAATTGCTGAAGGAATTGCATCAACGAAGAATTCTGGTAAAGGAATTTATCATCGAAGATATTTTGATCTCTCCCGAAACCCTGGAAATGAAAATGTGTACGCTTGGATCTGCCAGCAGGGTTCTCAGGGAACGTCCCGAATTTAATTCTGAATTCAATTACTACGGCCCGTTGTGGCATATCGCGCCGGAACAAACAGGAAGGGTGGGGCGCACTGTAGACTACCGTTCAGATTATTATGCGTTGGGAGTGATCTTGTACCAGGTGCTTTGTTGGAGAAAGCCATTTAATTATACGGATTATCTCGAACTCATCCATGCCCACATCGCCAAACGACCCATCGAGCCTCGACAGGTGAGGCCCAACATTCCGCAGATCATCAGCGACATCGTGATGAAACTGATGGCGAAAAACTCGGAAGATCGATATCAGGGAGAAGAAGGAATTCTTGCAGATCTGGAATTGTGCATGCGTAAGTGGCAACAGCATGGCAATATAGAAGCATTCACATTGGGAGAAAAAGATTGTTCGAGTTTGTTTTCATTCTCTGAAAAACTTTATGGACGAAATAAAGAGCTCGATCAACTTCTCAAAGCCTGGGGAAATATCAATTCAACCCATCTTGAGTTGTTTTTGGTTTCCGATATTCGGGTATTGGCAAAACCCGATTGATCAGTGAAATACGGAAACCGGTAATCGAAGCGAATGGATATTTTATCAGTGGAAAATTCAATCAATTTACCAAAGAATATCCTTATAGCGCCTTCGCCAGTGCATTCAACCAATTGCTCCAACAAATGCTGAGCGAAAGTGATGAGCAATTGACTGTCTGGAAAAATCTGATCTCCAAAGCTGTGGACTCGCATGGGGCTCTGATGACCGGTCTTATGTCAGACCTCGAAAAACTCATCGGTCCACAACCAAGCAGTCCGGATCTTGGAGCGCTCGAAGGCAAGCGAAGATTTCTCAACACGTTTTTAAATTTTCTGTCTGTCATTCCGCAAAACGGAAAAACACTGGTCATTTTCCTGGATGATCTGCAATGGGCCGATTCAGGATCTTTGGAATTGCTGTCAGCAATGGTATCCAGTCATTTGAATAATATTTTTCTGATTGGAGCGTACCGGGATAACGAAGTTGATGCTGCTCACCCTCTTTCGATGACTTTGCATCATCTCGAAAAAGAATATAAACACAACATTCATAAGCTCAAACTTTCGGAACTCGATCTCAAAAACGTCAATGAACTGATTGCAGATTCGCTTCGCATGAGCACTCAGGCAACTGTACCACTCGCCAGGGAAGTGATGCGGAGAACCCGGGGAAATCCGTTTTTTGTAAAACAATTCATCGAAAAACTCATCGAAGAAAAAATCATCACTTTCGATCGCGAATTGTTATGCTGGGTCTATGACCTGGGAGCCATCGGTAACATGGAGCTGTCTGAATATGTCGTGGACCTCATTCTGGGGAAACTCAAAAAAATGTCGGGACCGGCACAGGAAATTATCCAACTCGCTTCATGTATAGGAAATACGTTTGATCTGGATACCTTAATGCTTGTCACAAAACAAACCAAAGAGAATTGTGCCGAACATTTGCAGGAGATCATTTCCAATGAGTTTATCAGTCCGATTGGCAGCTGGCAAAAATTTCACAGCGATGCGTTGTGGAATAATTTCAGCTTTTACAATCAGAAACCCAATTATCTTTTCCGTTTTCAGCACGATAGAATTCAGCAGGCGGCATACAATATGCTTTCTGAAGAGGCCCGTAAAGCGATGCATCTCCATATTGGAAAACTGATGCTGGAAAAAACAGATCCATCCGAGCTCGAAGAACAATTGTTTGATGTCCTCAACCACTTCAACATTGCTCATGATATTCTCAGCAATCCGGACGAAAAAATCCGACTGGCAGAACTGAATCTCAAAGCGGGAAGAAGGGCTTTAAAAAATAATGCAATCAGACCTGCAGAAAACTATTTTAAAACAGGGATGCATCTGGTAACAGGTCAAAAAAATACGGAGTTGTTTAAATCGTTGTTGATCAGCAGATCTGAATGCGAATATCTTTTAGGCAATTACGATGCATCAGAAAAACTTTTCGACGAAGCCCTGAACGAAGCTGAAACCCATTTGGTCAAAGCCGATATTCTTTCGCGAAAAATGGCCTTGTATGAAAATACACAGCGCCACGAGAAAGCCCTGGAAGCTGCCAAGCAAGGATTAAAATTGCTGGGCATGAATTTGCCTCTGAATGCTGGTCCTTTGCATGTCATGAAGGAATTGCTGACGGTAAAGTTTAATCTCCGCAATAAATCAACTCAGCAACTGCTGGAAAACAGGAATATGGAGGATGCAGAAAAAATCCTGACCATGAAAATCCTGATGAATCTCTGGGGGCCTTGTTATTTATTGCAAAAACAAAATCTTCTGGCGTTTAAGATTCTGCGAATGGTCAATCTTTCCGTCAAACATGGAAATTCCATTGAATCGGCTTTGGCTTATGCCTTTTATGGATATGTAATCAGCGCACAGCTGGGCGATTACAAAAACGGATATTCATTTGCGCGTTTGGGTATGGCTCTGAACGAAAAATTCAAAGACAAAAGCCTGCGATCAAAAGTTATGGTTATCGCTGAAGGTTGTGTCGCTCATTGGAGGGCTCCCTTCAAAAACTACCTTCAAAATTTAAGAGAAGCCCATCAGGTTGGACTCGAGTTCAACGATATTATATATGCCGGCTACGCACTTAGTTTCGTCAATCGCAGTCAGATCCTGATGGGCGAAGAATTAAACAGTGTTTACGAAAAATTAAGGGGTTATATAAGATTTGCATTAAACATCCAGTCGAGCATTTCATATCACCAGATGCTGGCCTGGGCCCGGGTGCTCACCGATCTGCGGGACATTCTACCAGATGACCAGGTATTTGGCGAATTGCTGCAAGATGAAGATCATTTGCGTTGCCTGGAGAAAATGTCAGCTGAGCAGAATCTGCCGTTGCCCATTGCCAATTACCATACCGCAAAAGCATTTTACCATTGTCTGCTGGGAGAATTTCAGAAAGCTTCTGAGCATGCTGAGCAAGCTGTTCCGCTTATGGCTGCCGTTTTAGGATTGCCGGAATGGCCCGAGCAAAAAATTTTCATGCTATTTGCTGCTAATGGTATGTTGCTGGAAGGAAAAAATTGCAACGCAAACAAGAAAAGATAAGGAAACAGCAACTGGCCCAATTGGAGAAATGGGCTGAGAATTCTCCATCCAATTACGGAGCGAAATTCGAATTGGCTCAGGCAGAAGATGATTTGATCTGTGGAAATGATTCAGAGGCGATGAAACATTTTGAATTGGCGGTGAGTCTGGCCAAGGAAAACCAAATGAGTTACATGAGTGCCTATATCGCTGAGCGCATGGCCGCTATGTATTTCAACAGGAATGAACAGGACAAGGCTATGAATCAACTTCGATTTGCTTTGCTCGAATATCAAAAATGGGGAGCGGCGCGTAAAGTCAAATCACTGAATGCCAGATTTACTTTTCTGAGTTCCGATACAAAAGAGGGAAATCCAAACAAGGAGCCATAAGCTCCTCTTCTTTAGATCTTAAAAGTGTAATGCAAGCTGCTGCCACGTTATCTGAGGAAGTAGTCTTTGAAAAATTACTCGAAAAATTGCTGATGGTTGTGATTGAAAATGCGGGTGCTCAAAATGCTTATTTTATCCGTTCTCGCAACAACACCTTATTCGTCGATGCAAGCAGTAAATTGCAAAATGCATTTACTTGCGAAATCAAATCGATACCTATTAAAACTGTTGATGAAATTTCACATGCCATTATCAGAAAAGTTTTTCATACCGGAGAAGCGATTATCATTGAGGATGTTTCTCAGGACGTTATGTTCAACCTGGATCCTCAACTAAAAATATCAAAAGCCAAGTCCGTATTGTGTATGCCCATTCTCAGTAAAGGGCAGTTAAGTGGCATCTTATATCTCGACAACGATGCAAGTTCACATGTGTTTACTTTCGCACGGCTGGAGTTGTTGAAATTGCTGAGCGGACAAATGGCAGTTTCACTGGAAAACGCACAACTCTACCAAAACCTCGAACAAAAAGTAGATGAACGTACTGCAACCATTGCCCAGCAGAACGCAGCTCTGGAAAAGGAAAAGCATAAGACAGATTCTCTTTTATTAAATATTCTCCCGGAAGAAATTGCAAATGAGTTAAAAGAAATTGGGTACAGCAAGCCTAAGAAGCACGATGAGGTCACCATCATGTTTACGGATTTTGAGGGTTTCACTTCAATGAGCGAAAAACTCAGCCCCGAAGAAGTCGTAGAAATTGTGGATCATCACTATAAAGCTTTTGATAAAATTGTTGCCAAATACAATATTGAAAAAATCAAAACCATAGGAGATGCCTATATGTGTGTGAGTGGTTTGCCCAGATATAAACCTGAACACGCATCGAACTGCATTCTAGCCGCATTTGAAATTCTTGAATTTGTAAATAAATACAATTTGCAACGCCAAGAACATGGACTACCCTTCTGTGAGGTAAGAATAGGAATCCACACCGGCCCTGTAGTAGCAGGCGTCGTAGGACTCCACAAGTTTGCTTACGACATCTGGGGTGATTCTGTCAATACCGCTTCGCGAATGGAAAGTAGCGGGGCTCCCGGAAAAATAAATGTATCTGTAGCCACTTATGAAAAAACCAGGGACCTCTTTCACTTTGAATACAGGGGAAAAATTACAATGAAACACAAAGGCGAACTGGATATGTATTTTGTTACTCCAAACCAATAAACGATAACCATGTCAGGAAGTAAATGGAACCAGGAATTTTTAGACCGCATGCGTCATACCGGAGATCCATTAGCGGATTGTGCTGCTAAGGCTCTGTGGGAAAATAAAAACAGTAAAGAGATCATTGATGAACTAAAAATCATCAGCCGCAACCACAAACTCGAACTTAAAGATTTTCCGAAGGAAGTAAGCGATTATTTCGGATCACTGAACACGTTGAAATATGCAATGAAGATCAGGAAAAGTTTGATCTGTCCGCAAAAATTTTCAACAACTATGGATTTTGTTATTGCGGACTCTTATTTTTCAAAGCCTTGCCGAAAGGGTATATGTGTCCGAAACCAGGACACGTGTTGGAGAGTACGAAGTTGCTTGTGAATTTTGCTGCCAGAAGAGTGATGGAGACGGCACAATACGTATTTGCAGTCAACAATCAGAACTGGTACAAACCCGGAAATCCCGGTCTCGAATCCATACAACGCGTACGACTGATGCATGCAGGAATGCGGATGGCTTTGCTCAATGATCCCAGACCCGAACGCAAATGGGATCTTGAATACCTCGGTGTCCCCATCAATCAGGAAGACCTGGCCTTGACCAATCATTTATTCAGCCTGGCCATGATACAGGGACTGGACGATATGGGGATCCATCTCTATCAGGATGAACGAGAGGCCATATTGCACACCTGGCAACATATCGGACAAAGCATGGGCATCTGCAAAGAAATGTATGTAACGGATTACAAGGATGCGTGGGACCAATATAAAACTATTTTTAACAGACAATCGAACGTCATCAACAAAGATGGTCCGGTACTGACCAGAGCACTCCTCGAATCTCTGGGGCAAATGGTCAATAAAAATTTATCGATTGAAATGCTGGAGGACATCACGAATTATTTTTTAAATGACAATCGTGCCTGGAAATCTTTGGGATTGCACAAACCATCCATAACAGACCGAATATTTGATGGAATCGCTCATATTATTACGTCCTTAAAAATCTGGCAGAATTTATTTCATCATGAAAACAATACCATTCGCAATGGCTGGTTGAACCACATCATCAATTACCTGGTCTGCAAGCGGTTTGGCCTGGAATACCATTACGATAAGTATCCTAAAACAAATTTGCTGGAAACGGTTTCAAAAATAATTCTCAACGAACTTAGCAAACGCGATCTTCAGAATTTTGAAGGTGGTTATACTTTAAATCCGCAAAAGCCCTTTTTCTTCGAGAACAGTCTTCTCTACGAAGAATGGGATCTGGGTAGTTTTAACCTGGATGTGAATGATGATGATATAAACCGGCAATAATTTTAAATAAAACTATATTTAACTCGCGAATAAGACCAGATGAATATTCGAAAACTAAAAACTTTCATCACATCAAAGCTCCGTAAAGAGTTGCCTTCGAAATTGAGCTATCATGGGCTACATCACACAATGGATGTGTTGAATGTTTGTAACCATTATATTAAAAGATACAACATAGCACCCGAGGATGCATATTTACTGAGGACTGCATCTTTACTACACGATGTTGGAATCATTTCGACTTACGATGGGCATGAAAAAGCCAGTGTAGTTTATGCTAAGGAACTGCTCCCTTCTTTTGGATATTCTGTAGCGGATATCAAACGCATTGGAGATATGATCATGTCCACTAATATTCCTCAGAATCCTAAGAACATTCTCGAGCAGATCATTTGCGATGCCGACCTCGATTACCTGGGTCGCAGTGATGTTTATCCCATCAGTCAAACGCTTTATAAAGAGTTTTTAGCTTACAATGTCATTACTGATGAAGAAAGCTGGGATCGCCTTCAGGTAAAATTTCTCTCGAAACATTATTACCATACAGAATTTGCTAAAAAATTCCGGGCTCCATTTAAACAGCTCTATCTGGATGGAATTAAGAGGAAGTGGGGGTGGGAGTAGGCCTGGATGCCTGAGGGCGTGGAGGCGTGGAGGTATGGAGGCATGTAGGCGTGGAGGCGTGGAGGCATGTAGGCTTGGAGGCTTGGAGGCGTGGAGGCTTGGAGGCGTGGAGGCATGGAGGCATGGAGGCATGGAGGCATGGAGGCTTGGAGGCGTGGAGGCGTGGAGGCGTGTAGGTTAGTGGGTTTGGCTTTTTGTCGCAAAACGAACAATTGTTAGTCGCCACTCTAACAACTAACAACCAGCAACTGATTACTGATTACTGATTACTGCCAACTTCCTCCAGGTCAACTTGTCTCATAATAATCGAGATCCTTCGCAAAGGTTTCAGAGAGCGACCAGGTGGAAATCCCGCTCAGCAACAAACAGGTTCCGCCGACGATCCAGGTAGCGGCCTCGATTCCGTATACTTCGAGCAGATAATTAAAAGAGAGCGTAATGGGAATAACCGCTCCCCGCACAAAATTGGGAACTGTCGTGGTTGCGGTTGCGCGAATGTTGGTGCCAAATTGTTCAGAGGCGATGCTGACGAACAAAGCCCAGAAACCCGTAGCCAGCCCAAGTGCAAAGGTGAGAAAATAAAAACTGGATGTACTGATGTCTTTAAAATACAGATAAATAACCATGAGTACTAAGGTGAAAAATAAATAGGCAAACACCACTTTTCTACGACTTCTCCAGACCTGACTCAACCAACCACTTAAGAAATCGCCAACCGATAACCCGATGTAGGCATACATGATGGAATCGCCTACCGAGACCGGTTCCTGAATATTTAAGAAGGCTGCATATTTTCCGGAAAATTTTACGAGAATGCCAATGACAAACCAAACGGGTAATCCGATCAGGATGCATGCGAGGTATTTCCAGAAAATCGCCCTGTTTTTAAAGAGCATAAAAAAGTTGCCCTTTTGAACCCTATCTTTTTTCAACTTATCAAACATGCCGCTTTCAAATGTGCCTACTCTGAATGCAAGCAGCACCAATCCCAAAACGCCACCAATGATGTAAGACATTTGCCATTCGGTTTGTTTGGCAATGAGGTTTCCGGCAACCGCTCCTAAGGCTCCCGCAGAAACAATGATCATCGTACCCCAGCCTCTTCGTTCTTTATCGAGAATTTCTGACACCAAGGTAATGGCTGCTCCCAACTCACCGCTGAGTCCGAATCCTGCTATCAAACGCACGGCCTGGTATTGTGTGATGTCGGTGACAAATGCATTGGCAATATTGGCCAGCGAATAAATTAAAATGGAAGAAAACAGAACAGATTTTCGGCCCAGCTTGTCGCCCAATATTCCGAAAACTATACCTCCCAGGAGCATTCCTCCCATTTGCCATAAAAACAGAATATAGTCGTATCGCGCGATTTGATCTGCCGGCAATTTTAAACCTTGTTCCAGAGACTCTCTTCCAATTATATTAAACAACTGCAGGTCGTATATATCTACAAAGTAACCTAATGCAGCTACGAGAACCGGGATACTGAAGATTTTGGAGGGAGGCGTGGTGTTCATTGATTGGGATTGAAGAGAATGGGCTATATTTTATGAGATTTTCTAGAATGCTTTGCGATTGAATAGGGCTGTTTAATAAAAGTCAGATTGCTAACTCTTGCGCCAAACAAAAATAATGCTTATGCTGATATTTAGACGAGTCACTCTCTTGAAAAAATTAAAAGCCTTAATAGGAAAAGAACGAACAGCACAAATTACAAGGATTCGCAGGAATTCTCCAATCCAGATTCAATCTAATTTCATTGGGAATCGAGCCACAGATTTTGATAGCATGATATATTAACATTTCAACTACCCACACTAAATCAAGCTTTGGAGCTCCTAAAATCAAATTATCGGAACGGATCATGCACCAGGTGCATGTGGTTCTCCTCTATTCTGTTTCTACATCGCCCCAGATGCTTATAGCTCATGAATAGTATCTTTCCTGAATGTTGGTGGAAAAAATGAAATGCGAGATGCCTTTATAAAATAGTCAACTCATGCCCGATTGAGAAAGACTGAAAATGTGCTTCCCTTCCCAATTTCACTTTGCAAAGATATGTGACCCCCCTGAGCTTCTATAAACTCTTTGCTGATGGCGAGTCCAAGTCCAGAACCGACGCTGTTACTTCCTGGTATCTGAAAATACCTGTCAAATATTTTTTCTTGATATTTTGTGTCAATGCCCTGGCCAAAATCCTGAATAGAAAAGCATATTTTAGGATGCAAATCTTCAACAGAGAGAACCACTTTGGAATTTTCAAAAGAATAGCGAATGGCATTTGATAAGAGATTCGTCAATACCCATGCCGTTTTCTCAGGATCTGCTTGAATAGAATGAATGGAATCCGGACAATGAATCTCTAAAGATATGTTTTTTTGATCAGCCTGGACTTTCACAGCATCGACCGCATACTTTATAATGACTTGAGGGGAGGTGTTTTGCAAATGCAACTGAATTTTACCCGTTTCAACCTGCGTTAGATCAAGTAACTCACCGATAATTTGTAATAACCGCTGGCTATCTTCTTTTACACTTTGAATGAGTTGCCTCTGTTCTGTATTGACTTCTCCAATCTTGTCGTTTTCCAAAAGTTCTAAGCTCATCAGGATAGATGAAATGGGAGTTTTCAGTTCATGTGAAACGGTTGCAATAAAATTTGTTTTGGCAGAATCCAATTCTTTAAATGGTGTCACATTTTGTAAAATAATCACATCACCTATGTGTTTGGTATTACTTTCTGCAGCGGGTACGATATAAATAGGAATGATCTCCTTTTCGAAAAAGCTCTCTTTGTTGTCCGCAAATATTTTAAGAGTTTGTTTATGTTGCTTGATCGAGGCAACAGGGTTCATCAGATCCTGAATGAGTAAACGTATCAAATCATTGGATACAGCAATTTCCTGCATCGGCTTGCCAACCACATCATCCATTTTTAAACCGGTTATATTGAGCGCCTCATTGTTGATAAAAATAATTCTAAGACTTTCATCCAAACCAATTACAGGATCATGCATGTTATTAATAAGTGTTTCGATGCGTCTCTTCTCATTCATTAACTTTGCCAAACTGCTGTTATTGTATTGCTCCAATTTTTCAGCCATAATGTTAAAGGAGTGCGCCAGTTCGCCAAACTCATTATGTTGCTCAAAATGCACGCGTTGTGAATAATTTTTTGCTGCAATTTCTTTGACGCTATTCGTGAGCTCTTTGATGGGATTGGCAATATTAGATGGAAGATTAATAAGCAGCGTAAAGGCCAATATAAAACAAAAAGCACCAATTACGGAGATCATAATGGTTGCTGTTGTCGTACTTTCTTTTGCTAATTCACTTTTGCGTTCAATAGCTTGCATATTTAAATGCATGAGATTCGAGAGGTCTTTACGCATCGTAAGGGTCAGCAAACTATCATATCTTGATGATTTAAGTTTTTCAAAATCCTTAATTAATTTAGTTGTCAATTCCAGCTCTCCAATCTCTGTAATATTCTGCTGTTGTTTGTTGAGCAAAGATTCAAAAACATCAATGGCTGAATCGGATACAGAAATGTCATCCAGTGTCAGTAACATTTGTCTTGAATACTCTAAGGTTTTGTAATTATCGGTCAATATATTCTGGGTGTCATTTGAAATTTGGTTTGTGTAGAATACTGCAACAGCTACCAGGATCATTATAAGAAGAAACAGGAAACCAACCCAAAGTGTAAGTTTAGCTCTGATTTTCATATCAAGATAAAATGACCAGATCGATATCTGATGTTGATAAATTATTGAGAAGTTCATTAAAAATATTCGTTGCCAATATAATTTTAATGAGACTTAAATGTGGCTTACCTAAGCAGATCGTCGTGATATAATGCTTTTGTGCCTGTTCGAGTATAGCTTTCGGAATATTCTGGCTCTGCTCCTGAATAACCAAAGCTCCCAATTCAGTAGCAAGTTTAAAATTATTGATGAGGTGCCTTTGTTTATCCAAAGGAATTTTGGAGGCATTTTCCTGCGGTGTTTGAACATAAAACACAAACCATTTTGCATTGTAATAACTAGCCAACCGGGCCGTTTTCCGAATTACGTTTTTAGCTGTTTTTTCATTACTGCTAATACAAGCTAAAAACTTTTCATGTCGAAAGGCAACATTTCTTGGCACTTCAAGGTCTACCTTGCGTTCAACCTGTGATGCGACCTCTTTAAGAGCCAATTCGCGCAATTGCAAAATGTGCTCAGGTTTGAAGAAATTGTTGAGCGCTGTCTGAATTTTTTCTGCCTGGTAAATTTTTCCCTCCTTCAGGCGACCAATCAATTCTCCTGCCGTAAGATCGATGTTTACAACTTCATCGGCCAATGCCAGAACTTTATCGGGAATGCGCTCGGTTACTTCTATTCCCGTAATAGCCTTTACTTCATCATTTAAACTCTCGATGTGCTGAATATTCACTGCACTGATGACATTTATACCTGCGTCGAGAATATCCAATACATCTTGCCAGCGCTTTTCATTTTTACTGCCTTGAATATTGGTATGTGCCAGCTCATCAATAATAACCACTTCCGGTCTGAGATTAATAACTGCCTGAACATCTAATTCCTCCAGCTCTTTTCCCTTGTAGAAGAGCTTTCGTCGCGGAATAACGGGTAAGCCTGCTACCAGGTTATGCGTTTCTTCCCGTTGGTGTGTTTCGATGTAACCAATTTTAATATCAATTCCATTGCGAAGAAGTGAATGTGCTTCCTGCAGCATACGGTATGTTTTTCCCACTCCGGCACTCATGCCGATGTAGATTTTAAACTTTCCTCGCCTTGATTTCTTAATGAGGTCCAGAAAGTGCTGTACATTCTCCTCTTTCTCTGTCAAAACGATATGGCTAATGCTGTCGTTAAAAAATAATTGCTGTTTTCCTGATTCCCATTTCTTATAAATATTTTGTCTTTACTTGAAAAACCCCTTGCCTCCAGTCTCCACAAGACATTGCTATGTATAAGATAATCCAAATTTACTGAATAGCCAAAGGTCGCAAAATTATTTGGCGTTCCTGTGGATATGATCACTCCATTTGAATCTTTGTAATATTCCGCTCTGGCAGCAAGACTTAATTTGTCGCTTGGGCTGAACTTCATAATAAGAACCGGAGAATACCATTTGTTATAAGAACTGCTTCCATGGCTTTCCTGCTGAAAGCCCAAATCAAAACCTACAATCATTCCAAGTTTGTCATTTAATTGAAATTGCCCGTAAAAGTTATGAAAGTATCGCATTTGTCTTGCACTATCAGGCATATCATTACCAATAAACGAACTGCTGTTCAATGTAATTTTGGAGCTGGGTTTATAAATAAGCTGATGACCAAAGCCTGGAGAATGATTTCCATCCCTTCTATAAATGCGCTGCCAACCATTGAGAATTAGGCCACTCATGGTCCATTTGCCATTATCACTCGCGTAGGTAATTTTAGCACCTGCTTCATAATAGGGCGAATTATCTGCAAGAATGCTTCTGGTTACATTCCAACAGTCTTTCCCTATAGCACTTTCAAACCCAATATGCGAAGCAAATATTCCGGCATCAATCCAAATATTTTTGTCGCCCGAGATTTTAAATCCCGCATTGGCTTCAAAAATATTTTTCATTACGCCTTGTTCCGCCGAAAGATTGTCATTGCTATAAGTACCTGCCATCATTGCAAAGTTCGCGCGAACCTGATCATTTGCATAGGCCATTTTAAGGAATCCCAAATTCAGATTGAATTCGTTGTGGCGATTGTGCGAATACACAAAAGGCTGCCGAATATGATTTGCCGGATTGGCCACATCATAACTGTAATACGTTTCAAGATAAGCTGAAATCGTAAGATTGTTTGAAAGTTCATCAACTACCGCCGGTGCCTGACTGCTTAAGGTGTTTGATCCTTTTATCATATTACCATCCAGGGTGTTTAACTGGACGGCTACCGACCCAGTATCTTGAGCGTACAAAATACTAACATTTGTTAGTTGTGAATTGAAAAGGAGAATTGTGAATAAACTGGTTTTATAAATATTTTTCATATGTAAAATTATTTAAGATGGTCAAGTTCCAAATTGAGTTGAAGAACATTTATTTTCGCTGTCCCGAAGAGTCCGAAAACCGGAGATTCTGTATTCGAAAGGATGAGTTGCTTTATCTTTTCCTCCGGTAAACCGCGGACATCTGCAATGCGCTTTACCTGGAAGTTTGCCGCTTGAACAGAAATATGCGGATCAAGTCCACTACCGCTTGCTGTCACGATGTCAGAAGGTATTTCATCCGGGTTTAGGCCAGGGTTGTGAGCAAGTATGGAATCGATGCGCGCTTTCACTTCGGTCAGATAATCAGGATTGGAAGGTCCTTTGTTACTGCCACCGCTTCCTGCAGCGTTGTATCCAACGGCCGAAGGTCGTGACCAAAAATATTTATTATCTGAAAATTTTTGTCCAATGTTTTTGTAATACGTTTTTCCATCAAACAGAATGACCTCGCCTTTGCCATGATTTGGAGCCCATTGGGAAATACCATAAATAGCTGCTGTATAAATTCCACAAAAAAACACTGCCATGAGAAGGGTGAGCAGAATAGCTGGAAGGATATTTGTTTTCATATCTTACAATTAAATGAATAATGAAACGAGTAAGTCAATTATTTTAATTCCTATAAAGGGTACAATAATACCTCCTAGACCATAAATGAAAAGATTTCGGCGCAGAAGCGCGCTTGCTCCGATCGGTTTATATGGAACACCCTTTAAAGCAAGTGGTATCAACAAGGGTATTATGATTGCATTAAAAATAACCGCTGATAGTATGGCACTTTCTGGCGAATAAAGCTGCATGATATTGAGTCCCTTCAAAGCCGGAATAGATGCTACAAATAAAGCAGGAACGATGGCAAAGTATTTGGCCACATCGTTGGCTATTGAAAAAGTGGTAAGTGTTCCGCGAGTCATTAACAATTGTTTGCCGATCTCAACCACTTCAATCAACTTTGTTGGGTCGTTATCCAAATCAACCATGTTTCCCGCTTCTTTAGCGGCCTGTGTTCCACTGTTCATGGCTACCCCTACATCCGCTTGTGCAAGCGCGGGAGCATCATTCGTGCCATCGCCCATCATGGCGACCAATCTTCCCTCGGATTGTTCATTTCGGATGTAATGCATTTTGTCTTCAGGTTTTGCTTCGGCTATATAGTCATCAACACCAGCCTTTTCAGCAATGAATTTAGCCGTCAAGGGATTGTCTCCTGTAACCATTACCGTTTTTATACCCATCTTTCGAAGGCGTTCAAATCGTTCTTTAATACCCGGCTTGATAATATCCTGTAGCTCAATCACACCGATTACTTTTTCATTTTCAGAAACAACTAAAGGTGTACCTCCATTACTTGATATTCCATTTACAATTTCTATGGTTTCTTGAGGAAAAGTATTTCCAGCCTTTTCACACAAATTTCTGATTGCATCACTGGCTCCTTTTCGAATGCGTGTATTATCAAAATCAACTCCTGAAGTTCTGCTTTCTGCTGTAAATTTTATAAACCGCGGATTTTGAATTTCGAAACGATTAGAATGAGCTCCCGTTAATTCAATGATGGATTTTCCCTCCGGCGTTTCATCACTTTGTGAACCTAAAACCGCGCATTTTACAAAATGCGCTTCTTCAATTCCATGTGCTGGATAAAAATGGGTTGCTTTTCGGTTACCGATCGTAATCGTTCCGGTTTTATCCAACAATAATACATCTATATCTCCAGCGGTCTCAACTGCTTTTCCGCTTTTGGTAATGACATTTGCGCGTAAGGCTCTATCCATACCTGCTATGCCAATAGCAGAGAGCAAACCTCCAATGGTCGTAGGAATCAAGCAAACGAAAAGTGAAATATAAGCCGCAATCGTAATCGGTGTATTTGCATAATCTGCAAAAGGTTTAAGCGTTACGCAAACAATAATAAACACCAGAGTAAATCCTGCGAGCAGAATGGTAAGAGCAATTTCATTTGGAGTCTTTTGACGAGAGGCTCCTTCAACAAGTGCAATCATTTTATCTAAAAAACTTTCACCAGGCTGTGCTGTTACGATGACTTTGATTCTGTCTGATAAAACTTTTGTACCACCTGTAACAGAACTTTTATCACCGCCCGCCTCGCGAATAACCGGAGCACTTTCTCCTGTTATGGCACTTTCATCTATAGTTGCCAGTCCTTCCAAGATTTCTCCATCTGTAGGAATAACATCGCCTGCTTCACAAAAAAACAGATCGCCCTTTTTAAGTTGTGAAGACGAAACAATTGTAACTTCATGAGAATAGATTTTATCCAATAAAGAAATTTTCTTTGCAGGCGTATCTTCTCTTGTTTTTCTTAAACTGTCGGCCTGTGCCTTACCTCTTGCTTCGGCAATCGCTTCGGCAAAATTTGCAAAGAGTAAGGTGAGCCATAATACAATAAAAACGACAAAATTATAAGCGAAAGACCCTTGTCCGCTGGTTCCAACCAATGTCCATATTGAAACTCCTAACATGACTAACGTTCCAACCCAAACGGTAAACATTACCGGATTCCGAAACATGATCTTTGGATTGAGTTTTAAAATTGATTGTTTCAGCGCTTCATTCAGCAACTGCGGTTGAAACAAGGATGTATTTTTTTCTTTTGACATAATTTCTGACTTTAGTAAAGTGAAAAATATTCAGCAATAGGTCCTAAGGTAAGTACTGGAAAAAAAGAGAGTGCGGCTACAATGAGAATAACGGTCAAAACCATGAGGCCAAATGTTGCAGTGTCGGTCTTTAAGGTTCCAGCAGTTTCAGGAATAAATTTCTTGTCGGCTAACATTCCGGCTATTGCAACCGGTCCTATGATTGGCAAATAGCGTGCAAGCAACATTACGATCCCGGTAGCAATATTCCAAAAGGGTGTATTGTCACCAAGTCCTTCAAAACCACTTCCATTGTTGGCAGAAGAAGATGTGAACTCATATAACATTTCACTAAACCCATGAAACACCGGATTGGCTAACCATCCGGCATAAACTTGAGGATTGCTGGTGAAAATAAAACTTGCCAACGCTGTTCCTGTAAGTATGAGAAATGGATGTAATAAAGCAATAAGCATGGCAATTTTCATTTCTTTTGCTTCAATTTTCTTTCCCAAAAACTCAGGAGTCCTACCCACCATCAATCCACTTATAAAAACAGCCAGAATGATAAAAATATAAAAATTGAGAAAACCAACTCCAACGCCTCCAAAAAAACAATTTATCATCATACCCAATAAAGCAAACATTCCGGTAAGTGGCGTCATGCTGTCATGCATGGCATTCACAGAACCATTACTGGTGCAGGTCGTGTTGATCGCCCAATAAGCTGAGGCCGCCGATCCAAACCGAATTTCCTTACCCTCCATACTTCCCAATGGCTGCGAAATTCCCAAATTTGAAATGGCAGGATTGCCATTCATTTCATAGTACACGGATGGGATGAGTAAACACATGAAACCAATAGCCATCACTGCGAAAATGGTCCATGCCAATTTTTTACGTCTTAAAACATAACCCATTGCAAAAATCATGGCTATGGGGATTAATGGAATAGAAATGGTTTCAACGATATTCGTAAAATAGTTGGGATTCTCGAAAGGGTGGGTTGAATTAGGACCATAAAAACCACCACCATTCGTTCCTAACTGTTTAATAGCTACAAAAGCCGCAACGGGCCCGCGACTTACCTGAACGGTGTCGCCTTGCAAACTTGTCATCGTGTCTTTGCCTTCGAAAGTCATAGGGGTTCCATTGAATGCAAGCAAAACAGCAACAATAAATGAAATAGGTAATAAAATCCTTGTACAGGAGCGAACGAAGAGAAAATAAAAATTTCCAAGTATCGGCCTTGATTTTTCAACCATTGCTAAAAAAACAACACCGCAAATTGCAATACCACAGCCAGCGCTGATAAATTGCCATAACATTAAACAAAGTTGCCCCAGATAGGAAAGACCTGTTTCTCCTGAATAATGTTGCAGATTTGTATTCGTTATAAAACTTACCGATGTATTAAATGCAAGATCACCACTCATGGAAGGATTGCCATCTGGATTCAACGGCAACCAGCTCATATTGGTCAATACAAACATAGATATAAGAAACCAGAAAGCATTAATGATAAGTAAAGCTACCAAATTTTGTTTCCAGTTCATTTCCTTTAATACGTCAATTCCACATACTTTATAAAAGAGATTATCCAGCGGATCAAATATTTTGTCTAACCAGGTTTTCTGATTGGTGATAATTTTACCAATATACCCTCCAAGCGGAATGGCCAAGGCTATCAGGATAAAAAACATCAGTACTATTCCGAGTAATTCCGTGTTCATTTTGATTTCATTTTAGAAATTAAATAGAATTTTGATTTTCCAATAAATAATGTACATGATTGACAGGATAAATAACAAACAGAAAGCAAATGCAAGAGACTGTTTAATTTTCCTGTGGTTCAATGTTTAAAATTTTTCCGGCCTTAATAATACATAAACCATATAACCGAAAAGTAAAATTGCAATAATGAATAATATGAACATGTCTATTAAATTTTTTCAAAAAATTTGATGGATTTAAAAAACAATCCAAATGCCAGAAGCCCTGTAAGCGTTAAAATAAATGTAAGCATTGTTATAAATTATTTATTACATAAAGTTCCGGTTCCGCATCTACTATAGAAATGATATGGATCAATCTTTGTGCTTTTTCATATCATTTCTTTTGTTGGCGCTCCATAGATAATGACAACAACTAAGCCATTTAGGCATAAACTTTCGCCAAGCCTTATGGGACAGGGCTTTCCTAAAATATAAGAAATTTTAGCTTGGTATTTTTCATAGCATTTCGCTATACCTGGCTATAGCGAAACGCTACACTTAGGTGATTTTATACTCTTCAAGCTTGCGGTATAAGGTCGTAGTAGCAATATTGAGCAGTCTCGCTGCTTCCGTTTTATTCCCGTTGGTATAGTTTAAGACCTTTTGGATGTGAAGTTTTTCAACACTTGCTAAATCAAAAGCAGAGAGCTGTTTTGTATCCTTTGTACCCGAAAAGCTGTTTTGCAATTCAAATGGCAGGTTATCCCTCGTCAATTCATTTGTATTAGAAAGTATGACACTCCGTTCAATAACATTCTTTAGTTCGCGAATATTGCCCTGCCAGGAGTGCATCTTAAGAGCCGTTACAAAATCAGAAGAAAGCGTTTTTGGTTGTTTATTGGTTCTCGCTGAGAAAACTTCCGCAAAATGAATGGCCAAAGCTTCAATATCTAAAACGCGTTCTCTCAAAGGGGGCAATTTAATTTGAAAAACGGAAAGCCGGTAAAACAAGTCCTCCCGGAAATGTCCCAGTTCAATTTCCTTTTGCAAGTCGCGGTGTGTTGCCGCAATGATGCGAACATCTGTCTGACTCGGTTTGCTTTCACCAACTTTAATGTATTCACCGGTTTCAATTACGCGCAATAATTTTGCTTGCAGATCTAAACTCATTTCTCCGATTTCATCGAGGAATATGGTTCCTTTATTGGCTTCCTCAAATAAACCCTTCTTGTCTTTATTGGCACCCGTAAAGGCTCCTGCCTTATGGCCAAACATTTCACTTTCCAATAATTCTTTGGAAAAAGCAGAACAGTTGATGGCAATAAAAGGCTTTTGAGCACGTCTGCTCGCATTATGTATTGCTTGTGCAAAGACTTCCTTACCCGTTCCGGTTTCTCCAAGCAACAATACAGTTGTGTTTGTGGATGCCACCTTCTTAGCGAGATCAATGGCCAGCTGAAATGATTTTGATTTCCCAATGATGTTATCAAATGCATACCGCTCACCTAATTGCTTTTGCAAATGCTGGACTCTCCGGGAAAGATTTACCTTTTCCGTTGCCCGATGGAGCAGCGGAATAATTTTGTTATTGTCATCGCCCTTTGTTATGTAATCAAATGCCCCATTTTTGATGGCTTGTACACTATCTGGAATATTTCCATACGCTGTCAGCAATATGATTTCTATATGTGGATAACGGTCTTTGATTTTTTTCGAAAGTTCAATCCCATTTCCATCCGGCAATTTTACATCGCATAGTACGATGTCAAATTCTGACTGGTCTAATTTTTGAAGTGCCGTTTTACAGTCGGCTGCCTGACTTAACTCAAATCCTTCTAAACTTATTATGCGAGAGAGCAGTGCTCTCAATTTTTCTTCGTCGTCTATAAGCAATATACGGCTCAAAATGTCTTTATTTAATGGAACTACAAAGGTAAAATATAAATATTGCGAAACTGCATACCAAATGATTATTGCTCTTTTTATACCTATCCCCGGATTTCTGAAGGCTGCTGGTTATTGCATTCCAGGCAATAATAAAACATAGGATAAAACAGTATAGGGTTCAAAGCTTATCAGAATACGCTATCGGTCAGAAGTCTTAAATGACAGGCCATGGTCCCGGGCGAAATGGTTAAAGAGCTGTCCTGTAAACGCTGCCATGCCAGCAGGTGTTCATTTCCCGTACTCACTTTTAATTTACAGCAGAACAATTTTTTTTCAAACAATCTTCAATTCCAAATGCTCAGCCGATTTCAGTTAAGTCCTTTTAAAAAATTGATCTCTTGTGGAAATCCCTTCCTGTCATGGTCGTTTCAGGCCATTTAGTAAACAATAAATTGCGGAATCAAAATAATGGCCATTAAAAAAATAATTCTCCCGAAAATGAGCTTCTTTTTGAAAACCAAATTTGGTAAGCAGATTTATTGACTTTTGATTGGCGGGATTTACATTGGCATCAATGCCGTGAAGTCGCATATTAGAAAATCCATAATCTATGACCAGCCGCATGGCATCCGACATCAGGCCCTTGCCTTGCCAGTCGGGATCCAGGATGTAACCGATTTCTGCCCGGTGATTTGTTTCGTCTATTTTCCAAAAAGCTATAGTGCCTAACAACTGTTCGTATGTTGGTGTGCAAATGCACCAGTTGATGTTTTTATTTTCTGCTATTCCGTCAAGCATCATCTGGATCAATTGTTCCGCTTCCAGAACGGACTGCATGATGGGCCGGTCCAAATATTTCATCACATCAGCGTTGGTTCGCAAACGGTATAAAGCAATAGCATCTTCACTGCGGATCTTTCTTAGGGAAATTTTCTCCGTTTGCAGTTCAGGAAATGGATTAAAATTTAAGTTTAACATGTAATTGGTTTGGGGAATATTCCCATTCTTTTAAGATTACAATTTGCGCTTTGGTCTTCTGCACAGTTCACCGCTGCAGTTCGGACAAACGTGCTGCATCTGTTCTGTACAGATTCCGCAAAATGTGCATTCATAACTACAAATGTAGGCTTCGCTCTGATGATCCAGAGTCGTGTTGCATTTTTCGCAGACGGTTCGCATTTCTAACATCTTAAAATTCTTTATTTCTTTTTAAATGCCTTTTCATAAACGCTGATCCATTCCTGAGGAGTCATTTTGCTGGCCAGTTCCGCAATCAGTTTTAGGGGGACATCCTCCGGCTTCTTAAAACGTATGCAGCATTTACCCATATCCAGTTTTTTGGTAGAATGTTTTGGCCACTCGCCGGTAAACCATTCCAACAATAAGCCTGCATACAATCCCATATGGTAAAAGGATATATAATTTTTTTGAGAGGCCAGGCACATAAACGGCAGTGGCAGCTTCGGGTCACAATGGTAACCGGCCGGATAAAGACTGTGCGGGACTACGTACCCAATCATTCCATAACTCATCACTTCCTGAAATCCTTTGGGCATTTTTCTGACTATGGTCTTATGCATTTCTGATAGGATTGCTTTCCGGTCATCAGGGACTTCATCCAGGTATTCTTTGATTGTTTTTGCTTTTGATTGCATGCATCCACCTTTTACAAGTTCGCGAAGATAATTTGAAATATTAAAATGAGGCAAGCATGTGCTGGTAAAATTGGTGGAACTTTTCGAATCTGTGGTGAAATCAACATCCGTTTGTTTCCCGCAGATAACGCAGAAATCGCAGAAATCGATTTTATCCTAAATCTGCGCGATCTGCGAAATCTGCGGGAGACCACCCCGCGGCTGAATCAATACCGCAATTATCTTCCATCACAAAATTTCCATTTATTCGTTCTCTTAGAATATTCAAAATGATGAAGACCTTCCTTTACTCCATATTCTTCTGTTGCTTTCACTTTGTATCGAAGGCGCAAATCGATTTTCA